>JBAUTA010000993.1:0-6127 GCA_049581985.1 Kovacikia sp. | reverse complement strand
CCCATAAACTGCTAACGACTGCGGCTGTAATCATGAGTTTCTTTCTCATTACAAGCAGTTTGGTGACCACCCTGTTAATTCCTGCCCAGGAGTTTCAGACAGGTGGCAAAGCCAATGGACGGGCCCTGGCATACCTGGCTCATCTCTATATGGGTGAAGGGTTTGGAACCCTTTACGACCTCAGCACCATATCCATTCTCTGGTTTGCGGGAGCCTCCGCAATGGCAGGTCTGCTGAATATTGTTCCTCGCTATCTGCCCCGGTATGGGATGGCACCCAACTGGGCCCGCGCCACCCGTCCGCTGGTGCTGGTCTATACTGCGATCGCCTTTGTTGTAACTATTTTGTTTAAGGCCAATGTAGAAGCGCAAGGAGGCGCGTATGCAACGGGGGTGTTGGTACTAATGAGTTCGGCGGCATTTGCGGTAACGCTTGCAGCCCACCACCATCGTTCAATCCGAGGAACCTGGCTCTTTGGATTGATCACCCTGGTGTTTATATACACCACCATCACCAACATGATTGAGCGGCCCGAAGGGATTAAAATTGCGGCCTTTTTCATTGGCACGATTATTTTCACTTCATTAATTTCACGAGTTTGGCGATCGACCGAACTGAGATTTGAACAAATTGAAATTGATGAAACTGCCCGTCGTTTTATGATTGAAGAGGAGGCAAATCAGGGAACTATTCGGTTGATCGCAAACCGCCGAAATGAAGGGGATGAGCGCGAATATTTTCTGAAAGAGACGGAGGTACGCGAGGATAACCACATTCCAGCAACCGATTCCGTTTTGTTTCTGGAAATTCAGGTGTCTGACGCTTCGGAGTTTGTAGATATCATCCGGGTGCAAGGGGTTCAGGTAGGTCAGTATCGGATCTTACAGGCCCAGGGTGCTGCCGTCCCCAATACCATTGCTGCGATTTTGCTTTATATCCGCGATCAAGCAGGTAAAATGCCCCATGCCTACTTTGGTTGGGTAGAGGGCAACCCCATCCAATATCTGCTGCGCTTTATTCTGTTTGGAGAAGGAGATATTGCGGTTGTCACCCGTGAAGTGCTGCGTCGGGCTGAGAAAAACCCCGGACGGCGTCCCGGCATTCACGTCGGAGGCTAAAAAAAGCTCAGAGTACCGCGATCGCCATTCATCTCGACCATTCCCCCAACGGGCAATGCCGCATTGGAACCATCATGCCCAAAGGGGAGATCGGAGATGATCGGAATCCCCAGATCGCCCAAACGATCGCGCAGCACCTCTTCAACAGTAAAGCTGGGAATGTTGGGAGGCGGATTGCACTGGCTAAAGCGACCGAGGGCAATCCCTTTAATCTGCTTAAGGAAACCACCTAGCCGCCATTGGGTCAACATCCGATCAATCCGGTAGGGCGCTTCACCAACATCCTCCAAAGCCAGAATGACATTGGAAAAGTCTGGTTGAACAGGAGTACTGAGCACATGGGTAGCAACGGTGAGATTCACTGGCAAAAGGATGCCAGTCGTCTGTCCGCCGCCCCAACCAACCCCCTCAAGCGGTGCTAGGGAACGGCCTTCGACCCAGTCGAACAGGCGTTGTACTGACCATGCTGGCTCCGCTGCCAGGGTGGTCAGCAGTGGTCCATGGACGCCTGAGACGCCCTGCTGACTCAGGCTCAGCAGCAAACTGGTGATATCAGAAAAACCAACCAGCCATTTAGGGGTTGTTGGTAACCAAGTCCAGTCCTCAAGCAACCGGGCACCGCCGTAGCCGCCTCGGGCACAGAGAATGCCACGACACTCCGGATCCTCTAATGCCGTGGCAAGCTGCTGACGGCGATTGGGATCACTACCCGCAAGATAACCCTCCCGATCGTCAAAGCCAGGGGTAAGCTCAACCCGATAGCCCCGCGATCGCCAGACCTCGATGCCTCGCTGAAATGCCTCTAACTCTCGCAGGGTGCCGCTTGGAGCAATTACACGCAGGAGATCGCCAGGTTTTAAAGGAGGGGGCGGGTAGCAAGGATTCATAGATACTCAGAGGAAATAGATTACACCTTCGGGTGAAGCGCAATTTATCAAGTCATGTTTTGATAATTAGGCGGTATCTGTGACGGCAACTTCACCCTGATAGTCCGTCAGGATAGATTTGAGGCACCCCTCAGATCTAAAAAACCCGTCTTCAAAATGGTTTCAGGGGTTTTCATTCCCTCAAAATACGATTAAAAGACCCCTGAAGTGAACTTTTTGAATGAAGCGCCATTAAACTATCCGGAAAAATACCCCCCCATTGTGTGTCTACAAACGTTCGTTTTCGAAAGCGGCAACTCTTGACTGAGGAGATGAAGTCCCATGATGAACTCAATCCAATCCACAGAACTAAACGTGGGCGATCGCGTTCGCCTCGTGCGGGGATTACTGAGAGGACAGACTGCCCGCATTACCAGAGTGGGTGAGGATGGCTCCTACTTTCTGATTGGAGACTGGACACAATATACAGGGTTTGTTGCAGTCCATTGCGGACCGGTCGAGCGAGACAGGTTGGAGAAATTACATTAGTTGGTCAACGCAGGGTCAACAACTAGTCAGCAAATAATCACCAAATAATCACCATCCTGTGATTGGGCAACAAACAGCGATACCTGGTTGCGGAACTGAGCAAAAACCACCTGGAATCAGTAGCCCTTCCCCCTAGGGAGTAGAGCTTCCGGTAGCTGTAACGACTTTACGAAAATCGATTCCCCGATCGGGAGCAATTTGCAGGAGTTTTTGTGAGGTAATGCTCAATGGGCTTTGGGCGCGAATACTTTTAATCCACTCCGGGCTATCAATATAGTGTCGATAAAGTTTTCCATCCCGGTGCTTGATCACTAAAACCCCTGATTCGCCCACCGGGAAGTAACTCTGAACGCTGCCATCACACAGCAAATCCGCCACAACCGGAAATCTCTTCTGGGTATCCGTATACCGTTTGAGATTAACGGTTGCGACCTTAGTCGTTTTCTTTCCCTGATGATAAACAACGGACCAGAGATTCTGGAGGGCCGGGCAACCTAAGACATAGGACTCGCGAATCCCTACCCCTTCAACAACGGCGATCGTCGGATAACCATTTGCCCGAATATAGTTAACGGAATAGGTTTTTGGTTGCGCCTGCCCAGGCAATGGGTAGTTCCCTAGAAGGAAGGAGCCAAAGCCCAGGAACAGCCCTAAAACGCCTACCCGATGAAATCTGCTCATAACAGATACTCCGATTAAACTTGCACAAAGAGAAACGCCAATCCTACTACGATTCTTCCTCGGTTGCATCCTCGAAGGCTGCCGCTTCTTCACCGGAAGTAGGGACCAGGGCAACAGCCGCGATCGCGTCATCCTCCGCCAGTCGTTGCACCCGCACCCCCGTTGCCGGGCGAGATTGGGACGAAATAGCGTTGACTGCCTGACGAATAATAATGCCCCGATTGGTAATAATCATGAGTTCATCATCTTCATTGACGATGTGGAGAGCCGCCATCCGGTCTCCTACATTACGAAACTTCGTCGCCACAAGTCCCATTCCCGCCCGGTTTTGTAGTCGAAACTGAGATACGGGAACTCGCTTGCCAAACCCCCCATTGGTTACAACTAATACCCAGGGACCGAGGCTAGTTGGCAGCACTTCTGTGGTTTCTTCATCACTTTCAGTAGCAGACTCCAACTCCTGAGCGAGATCCGCAACAATTTGGCTGGGCAAAATTGCCATCCCAATCAGGCTATCATTTTTACGTAGAGACATGGCCCGTACGCCCCGCGTTGCGCGCCCCAAGGGACGGAGTTGTTCATGGTTTGCCCGGAAGTGAATTGCCTTACCCAGGCTAGAACCAATCAGGATCGTATCTTGCTCCCGGGCGCGACGAACCCAACGCAACTGGTCACCCTCTTCCAAAGAAATCGCAATTAAACCATTGGTGCGAATGTTGCTAAACGCAGCCAGTGCAGTCTTTTTAATGTAACCACCTGTGGTTAGCATGACCAAATATTCATCTTCCGTAAACTCAGTAACGGGGATGACAGAGGTGATTTTTTCATTGCGGGGAATCGGTAGCATCTGGACGATCGGAGTTCCCCGTGAGGTCCGCGATCCGGTGGGAATCTGGTACGCATTGAGGCAATAGACAACACCGCGATCGCTGAAGAACAGCACACTATCGTGATCATGGCAGGTGAGAAAATGCTCAACCCCATCATCCTCCTTCATGCGGGTGCCCGCCTTGCCCTTGGTGGCACGGCTCTGGGCTTCAAACGTGTTTACGGGCATGCGCTTAACATAGCCATGCTCGGTCAGTAAAATCACCGCCCGCTCGTTGGCAATCAGATCAACATCAAAAATCTCTTCTTCAGACTGCTCAATCACCGTACGGCGTGGTGTTGCATGAGCCTCTTTCAGCATTGTGACTTCTTCGATGATGATATCCAGAACGCGCTCCCGCCGTTCTAAAATGTCTCGCAGGTCAGTGATCTGAGTTTGAAGCTCATCATGCTCATGGTGAATTTTCTCTGCCTCCAGGGCGGTCAGGCGGCGCAGTTGCATCTGCAGAATGGCGTCTGATTGAGCTTCCGAGAGGCTATAGCTATTAATCAGTTCTTGCTTGGCAGTCGGCGTATCCGCCGCATGACGAATCAGGTAAATGATCTCGTCCAGGTTGTCCATCGCAATCAGCAACCCCTGGAGCAGGTGATCCCGCTCTTCCGCCTTGCGCAAGCGATACCGGGTGCGGCGAGTAATTGCTTCAATCCGAAATTCCAGAAACACACTGAGGAATTCCCTCAGCGTCAAAAGCTGCGGCTCACTGTTGACTAACGCCAACATATTGGCACCAAAGTTTGCCTGGAGGGGAGTTTGCTTGTAGAGATGGTTGAGTACGATCCGTGGATACGCATCTCGCTTCAACTCAATCACGATCCGCATTCCGTCCCGATCGCTCTCATCTCGAATATCTGAAATGCCGTCGAGCCTCTTTTCGTTGACCATTTCGGCAATTTTTTCGATCAGAGCCGCCTTGTTGGTCTGGTAAGGCAATTCAGTGACGATAATCGCTTCCCGATCGGGACGCCCCCGATGCTCAATTGTTTCAATATTCGCAACACCGCGCATGATGATGGAGCCGCGCCCAGTGGTATAGGCCTCACGGATGCCTCTCCTGCCGAGGATCTGCGCCCCAGTCGGAAAGTCGGGACCGGGAATATAGTGCATCAACTCCACATCCGTAATCTCCGGATTGCGAATTAGCGCAATCACTCCGTCGATCAACTCTCCTAGATTGTGGGGGGGAATGTTAGTCGCCATCCCAACGGCAATCCCCGACGAACCATTGAGCAGCAGTTGGGGAATACGGGCGGGCATTACCAACGGTTCCTGCTGAGACCCATCGAAGTTGTCAGTAAAATCAACCGTTTCGGATTCAATATCTTGCAGCAGCCCATCGGTGGCAATCGGTCGGAGGCGACACTCCGTATATCGCATCGCGGCGGGAGGGTCGTTGTCCACCGAGCCAAAGTTTCCATGCCCATCAATCAGGGGCGATCGCATGGAAAAATCCTGCGCCATTCGCACTAGCGCATCATACACAGCCGTATCACCGTGCGGGTGATACTTACCAAGCACTTCCCCAACCACACGGGCGCACTTACGGAAAGGACGGTCAGGGCTTAACCCCAGTTCATGCATCGCATAGAGAATGCGGCGATGAACAGGCTTCAATCCATCCCTGGCATCGGGCAAAGCTCGACCCACAATAACGCTCATGGCGTATTCCAGGTAGGACCGCTGCATTTCGTTCCGTAAATCCGTCGGGACGATCCGATCCTGGGGCAACTCCTGGGAGAAGGTCATATCGCAAAATACTCCGAAAATACGGGCTAACAGCAGCTAACAAAATTGACTCTGGGGACAGCCACCAATTGGCTACCAGATCGCGTCTGGAAAGACGTCAATTTAGCCTACTAATTGTATCACAGAAGGACATTTATACACGCTATTCGGGGTGGCGGATCGAGCCTGAAACTCCCTTAGAAACTGAGTTGCCTGAAATAGAATTTTCTTTGTGCCATCCAACCTCTACAAATCAGTCTTTTAAAAGCTTTTAACCGTCGAAAATCATTAGTAGAGAAGGG
>JBAUTA010000992.1:0-1710 GCA_049581985.1 Kovacikia sp. | reverse complement strand
TCCTATTGCTGCGCAACAAGTTATAACTATTCCTAATACAGCTACGGCTAACTTCCGCGATCCGGCAGGAAATTTGCTGACTGGCCGCTCAAATCGAGTAACCGTAACTGCCAACATCACCCAGGCGGGACTAGAAATTATTAAAACAGCCGATCGGGCTGCGGCTGAACCGGGTGACGCCGTTGCCTACCGATTGCTAGTCAGAAATACGGGTTCCGTTCCCTTGACCAATATCCAGGTCACTGACACCTTGCCCCTGGGTTTGAAGTTTCTCAGGAACTCCCAGCGGGGATCGTTGGCTACGGGTAACGCAGTCGTTGGAGTTGGATTAGCAGCTCCGACCGTGAGCGGGCAAACAGTCGCATTTAGCTATCCCAGGCTAGAGCCTAATCAGATTTTGACGATCGTCTATGGCGCGCTTTTGACTCCCGATGCCATCCGGGGATCCGGTCGCAATATTGCCGTAGCAACGGGCGTTACTCCCGCCGGAACGACGGTTAGCAGCACCAGTGCCAGCTTCGTATTACAAATTCGTCCTGGCATTTTATCTGACTGCGGCACCATTTTAGGACGAGTGTTTGTAGATAAAAACTTTGATGGAGAACAACAACCCGGAGAGCCGGGTGTGCCCAACGCAGTAATTTACTTTGACGATGGTAATCGGATTGTCACGGATGCCAATGGGCTGTTCTCCCTACCCTACGTTTTACCAGGCATCCGGACTGGAACCCTGGATCTGGTCAGTTTGCCAGGATATACCCTCGCTCCCAACCTTTACCGGATTGAAGGCAATAGCCAGTCGCGCCTGGTTAAACTGGCTCCTGGCGCAATGGTACGAATGAACTTTGCAGTGACTCCGACTTTTAAGGAGGGGCAGAGATAGTATGCGGACTTATTTAATAATCCATCTGGCGTTGCTGTCATCCATGTTTGGGGCGATTGCCCTGAATCGGACTTCCAGCGCCAATGCTTTACCCAAACAACTTGTTCCTGAAAAATCCACTTCCGCAACAGATCTCAAATTTCAACCTCAATCTGAAGCCAGTGGTCCTTTCAGACCAAATTTATCAGGCTTTCCTGGCACTCAACTGGGACAGGTGGGCACTCCTCCGATCGAGACAACCCCACCGCCCCCGACTCCTTCGCTGGCCTCCCCCCTGGCTCCCTTAGAGGTGCGGATCCTGTCTCCCCAGACCCAAACAACCGGGGCCGCAGCAACTAATCTGGTGGTGCAGTACGCCACAGGCAGCAAGGTGCAGGTGACGGTTAACCAGAAGCCTCTGGATCCGGCGACGCCAACGCAGGTGCAGCCAGATGCGGCGAACAACCAGATCAATCAGGTCTGGTACAATATTCCGCTGCGACCTGGGGCAAATGTTTTGACCGTGCAGGCGGAAGGGGGTAGCCCTGTCAGCGTAACGGTGACCGTACATGATACGGTTGCCAAAATCCTGTTTTTACCAACGACGAATCCTCAGATCCCCGCGGATGGGCGATCGACCGTTACCCTGGAAGGTCAGATTGTGGATGGGTTGGGGCAACCCATTGGGCAAGATGCGGTCGTCACTCTGACTGCCAGTGCCGGAACCTTTGTCGGGGCAGATTTTGATCGCGATCGGCCTGGGTTTCAAGTCCTGGCACGGGGTGGAAAATTTACCGCTAAACTGCAATCGAATTTGGCTGCTCAAAAGGTGCGGATCCGCGCAGGCC
>JBAUTA010000991.1:0-17017 GCA_049581985.1 Kovacikia sp. | reverse complement strand
ATATGACCCCATGCGCTACCTGGAACGCACCTATCGCCACTTCCTGATTCTGGGCGCGCCCAAATGCCCTTCTGTCGTACACGAAGTAAATTGGGTGAATATCCGTGCCGTGCTTACGGTCCTCTGGCGACAGGGTGTTGTTCGTAAAACCCGGTTTAAATTCTGGATGAACATGATTGGCATCCTACGCCACAACCCAGCCGTGTGGGAGCATTACCTCAACGTCTGCGCCTTAAACGAACACTTCCTGGAATATCGCCAGATCGTGCGCGACCAGATTGAAGCCCAGTTGGCTGAATATCTAGAAAACGAAGCGAAGCTAAAAGTTGAGTCCAAGAACGTTGAGGAAACACTGACCGCGATCGCCAGCTAAAGGTAAGCTTCTCAACCAGGGGCTGTAAAGCATTCTGATTAACCTGGCAACCATCGCCCAGGTTTTGTCCCCCTGCCAAGCCCTTACCGCTGATCGGGTTTACGGTGTTTCCAGTCCTTAGGAGGTTTCAGAATCTTCAATCTAAAATCTTTAATCTATAGTGATCGCCAGCTTGATTAGGACAGAAGATTAAAGGGGGAGTGGGGGCGTTGCCTCCAGCCAGGAGTTTCCCCCTGCGCCCCGTCCTAACCCATCGGGCTACGGCTATAAAATCTTCAACCTCAAGGGGATACCTTAAAAAAATCCCTCGTCCCCAGTCATCTGAAGACACGCAACTTGGCTCAGTAATTTTGGTGTGAGGACTTCTTAAAAATGCGAGTTTTGCTCCTATATCCCGAATTTCCCAATAGCTTCTGGTCTTTCAAGAAAACGTTGGAACTGGTCGATCGCAAAGTCATGTTGCCGCCCTTAGGCTTAGCGACGGTTGCCGCCATCCTACCCCAAACCTGGGAGTTCAAGCTGGTCGATCGCAATGTGCGAGAGATTAGTCAGGCAGAATGGGACTGGGCAGAATTGGTGATTCTATCTGCCATGCTGGCTCAAAAAGAAGATTTCCTGGCCCAAATCTGGGAAGCCAAATGTCGTGGTAAACGAGTTGCGGTTGGCGGCCCCTATCCCACCTCCCTGCCCAAGGAAGCGGAATCAGCTGGAGCCGATTACCTGATTCTGGATGAAGGTGAAATTACCCTACCCCTATTTACAGAAGCCCTACAGCGGGGAGACGCGACCGGCCTGTTCCGCTCCAATGGCGAGAAACCCGACGTTACATCAACCCCGGTTCCCCGCTTCGATCTGTTTGACCTTAACGCCTACGATAGTATGTCGGTCCAGTTCTCACGGGGATGCCCCTTCCAATGTGAGTTTTGCGACATTATTGTGCTGTATGGACGCAAACCCCGGACAAAGACGCCCGATCAAATCATTGCCGAATTAGAGCGGCTCTATGAACTGGGCTGGCGGCGTGCTGTCTTCATGGTGGATGACAACTTTATTGGCAACAAACGCAATGTAAAACTCCTGCTGAAGCAGCTTAAACCCTGGATGGAAGCGCGCAATTATCCCTTCCGTTTAAACACAGAGGCTTCAATCGACCTATCCCAGGATCAGGAATTGATGGATTTGATGGTGGCCTGTAACTTCAACGCCGTATTTCTGGGAATTGAAACCCCCGACGAAAGCAGCCTGACGCTGACGCAGAAATATCAGAACACACGCGGTTCGCTGCTAGACTCCGTCGATCGCATCATTGCATCCGGACTGCGGGTCAAGGCAGGGTTCATTATTGGCTTTGATGGTGAAAAATCGGGCGCGGGCGATCGAATTGTCCGCTTTGCCGAGCAGTCTACTATTCCAACAGCCATGCTGGGCATGCTTCAGGCTCTCCCCGATACAGCCCTCTGGCATCGCCTGGAAAAAGAAGGACGCCTGTGCAACGAGAGCGACATTGACCAGATGAGTCTGCTGAACTTTGTCCCAACTCGACCGATCGAAGAAATCGCCAGGGAATACATTGAGGCACTCTGGCAACTCTACGATCCTATTCGCTATCTGGAGCGGACCTATCACCACTTTCTGAAAATGGGACCCCCCCGCTGCCCCGGTGCCAAGAAAAAAATCGACTGGGTCAGCATCCGCGCCCTCCTTCTGATCTGCTGGCGGCAGGGAATTATCCGGAAAAGCCGTTGGAAATTCTGGTCTAATTTAGCTGGCATCCTGCGCCACAATCCCCGCGTCTGGGCAGATTACCTTTCGGTCTGCGCCCACAACGAACACTTCTTGGAGTATCGCCAGATTGTCCGCGATCGCATCGAGCAGGAACTTGTTAAGCGTCTGGCAACCAAGACAACCCGAGTCGTTCAACCAGAGGAGATCAACGCGATCGCAAGTTAGGAGAACCCGACCTGAGTTCCTCAATCTGGCAAGTAGCGCAGGGCAATTCAAATCAGCTTCGCTGCCCGAAATCCAAAGTACAAGGCGAGTGCCACACCAAACGCACTACCCACCAACAACAAATAAGAAATCACAGCCATTGCATTTCTCCATTAGAACTAACAAAACTATACAGGATTGTCGATTTGGGGAGTCGGGGCAAGCGTGATGATTTTTGAGGGTTGAGGGTTGAGTTGGGGGACGGGTAATCCATAATCGGTAATGGGTCATGGGTTTACTGTCTCCTATCCCCCTGTTTTGCCCATTTCCCCCATCCCTCACCTCCTTTATCCCTATGCCTTCCACTATCCCCGTTAATCTTCCTCAAAATTCCTACGAAATTACGATCGCCCCTGGCAATCTACACCACCTGGGCACAGAGATGCAGGCACTGGGACTTAAGGGTAAGGTGCTGGTAGTGTCAAATGCTTCGATCTTTCGGCACTTTGGAGAACGATCGCTCGCCGCTCTTAAAAAAGCCGGATTTGAGACCTCAAGTTGCATTCTGCCTGCTGGAGAACGCTATAAAACCCTCTCCACGCTGCAAAAAATCTACAATGCGGCGCTGGCAAATCGGATGGAGCGGTCTTCTACCTTTGTTGCCCTGGGGGGTGGGGTGATTGGCGATATGACCGGGTTTGCAGCGGCCTCCTGGCTACGGGGAGTAAACGTGGTGCAGGTGCCGACCTCTTTGCTGGCAATGGTGGATGCAGCGATCGGCGGCAAAACCGGAGTCAACCATCCCAAGGGCAAAAATCTGATTGGGGCCTTTCATCAGCCGCGCCTGGTTTTGATTGACCCGCAGGTACTGAAAACCCTTCCCCCCAGGGAGTTTCGGGCAGCGATCGCAGAAGTCATCAAGTACGGTGTAATTTGGGATACCCATCTGTTTGAACAACTAGAATCGGCAAAGCGGTTAGATAGCCTGACTTACCTGAGCGAAGATCTGTTGCAGGAAATTCTGGTTCGCTCCTGTCAGGCCAAGGCCCATGTGGTGAGCAAGGATGAAAAAGAAGCGGGACTGCGGGCCATTCTCAACTACGGTCACACCATTGGTCACGCGGTAGAAAGTCTAACGGGCTATAAGCTGGTCAATCATGGAGAGGGGGTCGCGATCGGCATGGTCGCCGCCGGACAACTTGCAGTTGAGCTAAACTTCTGGGATCAGACCAGCACCGATCGCCAGGTTGCCCTGATCCAGAAAGCCAGACTTCCTACCCAACTCCCCACCGGACTTGACATTGAAGAAATCCTGGTTGCCCTCCAATCAGACAAAAAGGTGGAATCTGGAAAAGTTCGGTTTGTGCTTCCGACGCAGATTGGGGTAGCGGAAGTAACCGATCAGGTGCCTGCAAACGTCATTCGCCAGGTTTTGAAGCAGATCCAGGCAACTTAGGAACGTGAATAAATCCCATCGACAGCTTTAATCATCAGGGTTTAGCATTTGGGCAAAACCCTTGGCGATGATCAAAAGGATACCTACCGAATACCAAACCCCTAAAGCTTATGGGGTTTTAGGATGAACACTGAGGATGGAAGTGCCCTCTGCCCTCCGCCTTGGTTTCACTCCAGCGATAAAGATCTGTTTTCTGCACAAAACGATACACTGATCAAATCGTACTAGCTTACATCCCCAATGACATTTCCATCATTTTGGAAAGTTCTGGAAAAGCTTGGGATTACTTTGCCAGACCCATCTAGAATCAAAGGCCAGCAGCGATCCCCACTACCACCTGTGCCTCCAAAGCGGGCCAGTGCGATCGACTCCAAGCCTCCCTCCCCCCATATCTCTGACCTCTTTGGAATGTTAGAGCTGTTGATGGAGGAAGACGCCTTTGCCGACGAGGATGGTGTCGAGGACGATGACTATTGGGTGCCTCCAGGTGAAACAGTGAACATGCCGGGATACACCATCCCTGGAATGGTGTATTTCGGAGATGAGCTGACGACTGTTCGGGGTTATGGCATCGAGCCGTGCCTGCTTCGGCCTGGCATCCGGGTCAGCCGCAAACCTGCTAACTATGAAAAGTCGCCAACCACCTATAGCCTCTCTTACACTCAGATGCAGCCTGAGTGTCGGGCCGCTTACCTGCGATGGTTATCAGAAGGGCGATGTGCGCCCAAAGTTTATAGTGGTTACCTCTGGTTATTTTTCTATGGTTTGGAACGGCGGGTGCTGCACGGTCTGTTGAAGGCAGATCTAAAGCAGGATGAAGCCAAACGCCAGGAACTGGATCAGATTATCGCTGAGGTGCAACGGTTAAAGGCGCTTTATGGCGACGTTACCTTCAACGGGTCCTTTCAGAATAAAGCGAACCTGTTTTTAGAGATTTGCCGTCTGATCCAGCTCCAGGGGAAGACTGAAGCGGTATCACCTGGTTTCGTTGAGCCGATCGCGGATCCCCTGGAAGCCAACCCCTTTACCGTCCAGCTTGAGCTAGGATACCGGGTCAATCAAGGGCAGCCCATTCCGGCAGAATGGGCGCTGGCCTGGTATGTCCGGTTAGCCAACCATCCACTGCCAACCTCCGCCAGCCGCTGTCTGGAAGAATTTAAGACGCTGTTTCAGGTGCGCTACCAGCAAGCCTATGGCGAGGGACTCAAGCTGAAGGCTGGTAAGGTGCCGTTGAAAACAAATTACTATCCCGCTAATCCGTCGTTTGGACGAGCGATCGAAGTCAATGTTGGCGATCTGCCCGATGTATCTCGGTTTACTGCCAAAGTAACCAGGATTGGTGAACTGGTACAGCAATGTCGATTGGAACTAGATCCCCTCAGTCGTTTGCTGGGTCGCAATCCTAGCGCCCGCCATAGCGCAGCAGCGATCGCCCTGCTGCCAACCGATATCCTCCTCATCCATGGCGGAGAGATGGTAACCAACCTGCAGAAATGGCTAACTCAACACTTTGCCCAAACAAAAACTCAGATAGTCACTATTCCGGGTCAAGAACTTCTCCAATATTGGTCTGGGAGCAATCCTGAAAAGCTGACCAAGGCAGAAGCAACCGGATTTTCCCAGGTGCTAGAGCAGCTTGGTTATGGCATGGAACCGGATCCGCGTTTCGAGGGTAGCGTCCCTACCCTTAAAACTCACGTTGCCCTGTTTCGTTTGCCTCAGGTAAATTCAGAGGCATTGCCAGCAGAATATTCCAGGGCAACCTTGCTAGCGCATCTGGCGATCGCCACGGCCAGTGGGGATGAGCTTCCCAGTCCCTTAGAACAGCGCTATTTGCAAACCCATTTAAGTCAGAGCGTGCCCCTGGAAGAACCGCAGCGATCGCGCCTCAATGCCCATCTCTTCTGGTTGCTCCAGGAAAAACCCACTTTACGGAATCTCAAGGCGCGAATTGAGCGGGTGAACCCGGAACAACGTGAAGACATTGCCCACTTTCTAGTTGAGGTTGCCGCAGCCGATGGACAGCTCAAACCGAAGGAAGTGCAACTGCTAGAAAAAGCCTATTCCCTACTGGGACTGGAAGCTCAAGCTGTTTATAGCGATATTCACCATCTCAGTACGAATCTCAGCCCCCCAGGCGGTCAATCTCCTGCCGCAAGTGAGCCGGTCACCGTTCGCAAAGCTTCACCCACCCGTGGGCATAAAATTCCCTCCAGGCCAAAACCCAGCAAGAATCAACCTGAGACTTCCCTGGATATGGCTCTGGTGCAATCAAAGCTACAGGAGTCCCAGGAGATTTCCAACCTGTTGGCGGAAATCTTTGTTGAGGACGAATCAACGACTACCAAACACGCTCTTCAGCCTGCGGCGAAACCGAAGAAACAAAGCCGCAAAACCCCCAAATCAACTAAACCCCCCTCCCCGATCCGGCAGGTCGCAGGCTTAGATAGTCCCCATACAGAGCTACTGTTTGCCCTGGAAAAACGAGCAGTATGGCAGCGCGAGGAAGTCGCAGCGATCGCCACAAAGCTCGAATTGATGCTCGATGGGGCGCTGGAAATGATTAACGAAGCAGCCTTCGAAACATGCGATGAACCGGTGATTGAAGGCGATGATTGCCTGGAAGTCAACGTAGCCATACTACAAAAACTTCTAAGTGGCTCCTAGGCTAATAGCCCCCTCTCCCGCCCTCTTTCTCTTTCTCTCCCTCCCCCTATCTTTTTCCTCTTCCTCTCTCTTCCTCCCCCCTTTCCCTCCGATGCTCAACTCCCCTATTAAAGCCAAAGACCGGGATACCGTTATCCAATCGCTGCAAGCTGGAGTCGTGCCCCGTCGTGGACAGCATTTGATTCAGGTAGGGCGAGTTGAGGAAACCAAAGCTGTAATTCGGGATCTCGATCGGATTGCCGAAGGAGGTTCCGCCATCCGGTTTGTGATTGGAGAATACGGTTCCGGGAAGACGTTTTTCCTATCCCTGGTGCGTTCCATTGCCCTGGAAAAGAAACTTGTCACTGCCCATGCTGACCTGACTCCCGATCGCCGCCTCCATGCCACCGCAGGCCAAGCCCGATCGCTCTATGCTGAGCTGATGCAAAATTTAGCCACCCGCACCAAACCGGAAGGGGGCGCGTTGCCCAGCGTGGTGGAGCGGTTTGTCACGTCTGCGGTGAGTGAAGGACGCGATCGGGAAATCGATCCAGAAGTTGTGATTCGAGAACGACTTGCCCATCTGTCTGAAATGGTCGGCGGTTACGATTTTGCGGAAGTGATTGCTGCCTACTGGCGCGGACATGATCAGGGTGACGAAACCCTCAAAGCCAATGCTATCCGCTGGCTCCGGGGAGAGTACACGACCCGCACCGATGCCCGTCATGCCCTGGGAGTAAGAACCATCGTCGATGATGCAAATGTCTACGACCAGCTCAAACTGTTCACCCAACTAGTTCGACTGGCGGGATATGCGGGCTTTCTGATCAGTCTGGATGAACTCGTCAATCTCTATAAACTGGCAAATACCCAGGCCCGCAAAAGCAACTATGAACAAATTCTCCGCATCCTCAACGATTGCCTGCAGGGAACCGCAATTGGCCTGGGGTTTATGCTGGGTGGCACCCCTGACTTCCTGATGGACACCCGCCGGGGGCTTTATAGCTATCCTGCGCTGCAATCCCGTCTGGCCGAAAACACCTTTGCCGTCAATGGACTGGTGGATTACAGCAATCCCGTTTTGCGCTTAGGCAACCTTAGCCCGGAAGATTTGTTCGTGCTACTGAGCAAAATTCGCCATGTGTTTGCCGCTGGCGATCGAGATCGCTATCTTTTACCAGACGCAGGCATTCAGTCCTTTATGGTGCATTGCTCCAAACGCATTGGTGAAGCCTATTTTCGTACCCCTCGTAATACCATCAAAGCTTTCATCGACCTGCTCTCTGTGCTGGATCAAAACCAGCAAATCGCCTGGACAGATCTGGTGACTCAAATCAGCATTGTGCCTGAAGCCAATCCCGATATCCTCGTCCATCCCCTGCCAGGAAGCGGCAAAGTTAGCCCTGCGGCAGAAGTTGAAGATGATGACCTCGCCTCCTTCCGGCTCTAATACCTATTTAAAAAAATGAAGGTTGCAGATGGGGGTGGGAGGGCTTCGCCCCCAGCCAGGGACTCCACCCCTGCACCCCGTCCCCAATCTGCCCTGTTCGCTATTTAAATTGGTAGAAGAATGCAGCCTGAGCCATCGCCAGCAGGTTGGTTGAAACTACCCTAAGGAGAGGCTTCCCGATCACGCCTCAAGAAGGGAACTTCTACCAGTTCTCCCTCACTTTCGCCCACCTGCACCTTCAGCCCTTCGCCCCCGGCCTTTGTCCGCACGTATCCCAGACCAAACGGTCCCTGCTCTGTTTCAGTCAGACTGGTCAGCGTCCCAACCTTATCTGCTCCAACAGTAATCACACTTCCAGGTGCAGCAGCACCGTTCAGCCGAATGCCCCAAATCTGCTGCTTCACGCCCTTATAGGTGTCGAGACGGGCGATCGTCTCTTGCCCAATGTAGCACCCCTTGTTAATCGAAATTGCCTGCCAGAGACTGGCTTCAACGGCGTTATAGTCTTCTGTCAGCTCCAGATCGGGGGCAGGGCGTCCCTGCTCA
This sequence comes from Kovacikia sp., assembly GCA_049581985.1. Lineage (GTDB taxonomy): Bacteria > Cyanobacteriota > Cyanobacteriia > Leptolyngbyales > Leptolyngbyaceae > Kovacikia. The sequence continues at coordinate 8,617 of JBAUTA010000991.1, read as the reverse complement.
ATTCGGAGCTGTTCCCAGGCCCGATCGCCCAACGCTACTGCGCCTGCCTGCCTGCACGCCTGCCAGATAACTGCCGCCGCCGGTCGATTGGCAATCAGCGTGTAGCCCGGCAGGGCCAAACCACTCCCCACCGCAATTCGGACATCCTGCCCCGCCAGCTTCACCATCCGATGGGTGGCATCGGGTTGACCGATCATTTCCCCTACTCCCAGGTTTTCCAGCAGGGCATGACTCCCTGGCCCAATCAAGCTAAACAGTGCGGTTTGATCCGTCACATCGGTCAGTTTGACCTTGTCACCAAAGAAAATATAACGGTCTAGCCAGGTGACAATCCTCTCACGGCGATTAGGCGACACCAGAACCAGAATGGCGTCTTCCATCACATAGGCAGTTGCCAGATCGATCGTGCGCGCGGTGGAGGTGACAAACACCGTATCACAGCCCTGCCCAGGCTTCAGACGGTTGAAGTCATTCGTACTTTGGTTGTGCAAAAAGGAGAGCCGATCGCTGTCTGAAATTTGAATCCGACCCCAGTGGGAGCGATCGCCCAGCGCCACCCCCTGCTTTGCCGCCCGCACCGCATCAGCATCGTTGCCAAAACTCAAGGGAACGCTCACCTTTTGCTCAAACAATGCCCCATCTCTTTCCTGAACCGCGTGCAAACTCTCAACCATAATTACTCAGTCACCAATTACTCAGTCACCAATGACTTAGTCACCAGCCTCTCGTTTTCAGCTTACCGCACAGGCAGGGGATAAAGCGGGAGATGACCACTAACGCATGACCAGGCATCTGCCAGGCAAATTTTGAGGAGTCCTTACCCCGGCAAATCCGCAAAAATCTGCTCAACCAACTGCCGGGTTTTATCATCCAACCGATTCCAGTCCACATCCCCGGTTTCATCAAACAAGGTAGTGTCAACCGTGACCCCTTCAGGCTCAGACTGGCTGGGAGTTTGCGATGTCCCACTAGCGGCATCATAGTCTTGAAAACAAACCTGATAGCATAACTGCCACAGTTCAAGCTTCACCTGCTGCCCCTGATGCTCTAAACAGAGTTGGTAACCGGGATAGGGGGACGGCAACCGAGCTAAGGCCGCCTCAATTTCCTTAACCTGATCGGGGGGAAGCCCCTCCAGTTCTGCCTGAAGTTGCTTCACTTGAAACTTTGTTTCATCGCTGGTTCCTTCTGGCCACACCTCAGTGTCTTCGTATTTGCCTGTCCAAACAGACTCTTCAAGCTGCTTCCGGATATTGTCAATTAACCGGATAAAAGCAGGCTGCATCAAGACTTCTGCCTGCTGCCAGGCAGCAATATCTCGAAATTTTGGCATGACAAAGCAAGACCCGAAGCTTGTAATTCAACTGGATTATACCAATTTAAAGAATCAGGGTTGCAGCTGGGGATGGGGAGAATTTCGCCCCCAGCCAGGGATTCCACCGTTCCGCTGCGACGTTCGGTGCGCGCCGACCATCGCAGCCCTACCTCCCGGTTTCATCTGTCGTGCCTGCCATTTTAAGCGGGGGAGATAATTTTAGCTGAATAGAACAATTCTTCAAGGTTCCGCAACAAAACCATAAAGACATCATGACTGCAGGCGATCGCCCCAACCCGACTCTATGGGGCAAAACCCTTTGCAGACACGGGTTACACCCTAAACTAGAGTTTTCTCAATAAACCTCTACTGTAAAGATCTATTCAAGAAGTGTCATACTCGCAACCCAAAAGTTCATTTTTCTTAATAAATTGGGATAGCATAGGGACTAGGTAATAATCCTCATTGCACCGGGGCTGCTTAGCCGTTACGACTCAGCCCCCCTAACCCTCAAAAATCCCACGACCCTTGTGTTGTCAAGATGAGTAATCATTTTCCTTGGTTAACGACAATCACCCTGTTGCCCCTGGTAGCTTCCCTGCTGATTCCAGTACTCCCCGACAAACAAGGCAAAACGATTCGCTGGTATGCTCTGTCAGTAGGTTTGATTGATTTTGCGCTAACCGTTTATGCCTTCTGGCATAATTACGACTTTCAAAACCCGGATTTCCAACTAACTGAAACCTATGCCTGGGTGCCTCAGCTAGGGTTGAACTGGTCCCTGTCAGTTGATGGCATCTCAATGCCCCTGGTTTTACTGGCTGGCTTAATTTCAACGCTTTCCATGTTTGCCGCCTGGCAGGTGACGCACAAGCCGCGCCTCTTTTATTTCCTAATGCTGGTGCTTTACAGTGCCCAGATTGGCGTGTTCTGTGCCCAAGATATTCTTCTATTCTTCTTGATGTGGGAACTAGAGCTAGTTCCGGTTTATATTCTGATCTCAATCTGGGGCGGTCCAAAGCGGCTTTACGCAGCAACTAAGTTTATTCTCTACACCGCGATCGGCTCTATCTTCATTCTGGTTGCGGCTCTGGGAATGGCTTTCTACGGGGGTAATGTTACCTTCGACATGCGTGAGTTGGCCCTGAAGGATTACTCCCTTGGCTTTGAACTGTTCATCTATGCAGCTCTGATTATTGCCTATGGCGTGAAACTGCCGATTTTTCCGCTCCATACCTGGCTACCTGACGCCCATGGTGAAGCCTCTGCTCCTGTTTCAATGATTTTGGCTGGCGTCCTGCTGAAGATGGGTGGCTACGCCCTGATTCGGATGAACGTGGAAATGCTAACCGATGCCCACTTCTACTTTGCCCCAGTGCTGGCAGTGCTTGGGGTCGTTAACATTGTTTACGGAGCTTTGGTTTCCTTCGCCCAGCGCAACCTGAAGCGCCGGATGGCTTATTCTTCCATCTCCCACATGGGGTTTGTCCTGCTGGGGATTGCTTCCTATACGGACCTGGGGCTTAATGGTGCAGTCCTGCAAATGGTTTCTCACGGGCTAATTGCGGCAGCCTTGTTTTTCCTTTCTGGAGTTGCCTACGAGCGTACCCACACCCTTCTTCTGGAGAAAATGGGAGGACTTGGGAGGTCGATGCCGACTGTCTTTGCCCTGTTTACGATCGGTTCCATGGCGTCCCTGGCTCTGCCTGGAATGAGCGGGTTTGTAGGAGAACTAGAAGTTTTTCTAGGATTTGCCACCAGTGATTCCTACACGTCTATGTTCAAGACTGTGGTGGTTTTATTGTCAGCGGTAGGACTCATTCTGACTCCTGTTTACCTGCTCTCGATGCTCCGGGAAATGTTTTACGGTGAGGAAAATTCAGACCTGAAGCGGGAAATCTTTGGGGATGCAAAACCCCGTGAGATATTTATTGCCGCTTGTCTGTTAATCCCTGTGGTTGGAATCGGATTCTATCCGAAGCTGTTGACCCAAACCTTCGACGCCAAGACAGAGCAGATTGCTGCCCATAGTCGTGCGGTTGTTTCTACGATCGCCCAACAGCCAATCCATTCGTTTTCCCAGGTTTCTGCGGCCCCTCGCTTACCTGACCTGAGCACGAACGAATTACTGGGGATCTTAAAGTAGAGTTCTTCCCTTGACTCTTCTTCATTCCCAAAAGCCTGGAAAACCTTAAGGTTTTCCAGGCTTTTGGGTGTCATCCCTAGTGTTGCAAATTATCAATTTTGCATCCTGGGGAAATGGGGACTTCGCCCCCCAGAAAGGGTGGAACCCCTGCACCCCTTGGGCTGCATTGATTTGAAAACAGCTATCTCAGTTCTCGATTTCGGTTTGGCGTTTATGTAATTGAAATCCGCTGTAGTCTAGGAACTGGTTTTGTAAACCGGACGTCGTTATAGAGTCTCCTGATTTTTTCATGGCAATAGACTCAGGACGGCTATGGGCCTCTTCTGGTTGGTGATGGTATGGCTATCGCCAGTTTGATCAGGACAGAGGATTAAAAGGGGAGGGGGGGCGTTGCCCCCAGCCAAGGGTTCCACCGTTCGGCTAAGCGCCTACAGCGAAAGCTCCTGCACCCTGCCCTAAGCAGTATGGCTACGGATATAGTGAAGCAATTTGTTGTTCTGGGAGTTTAGAAATGATGACTCGAAAAGGTTTTAGCCGGGTTGCGGCAACGATCGCGGCGAGCTTGATGGTGTTGGGAACGATCGCCGATTTCTCCGGTGCTCAAACCGCTCTTAAAGAAGGAGATAATGTCGGCGGTTATATTCAAAATGCTTCCCCTAACTTTAGCTTTAGGAATCAGTCCGTTAAGGGGGCACCCGCCCAAACCGCCAGAGGGACGCTGTATACCTTTGTTGCTAAGCGGGGCGACAATATTGAAATCTCTGTTGATCCTGAAGATGGTAGTGCCCTGCAACCGATTCTAGTTTTGCTTTCACCTACGGGAAAACAGGTTGGTTACGATGCCACCCTCAACCTGCTACGGTATCAGGTTCCTACCGCAGGCACCTATAAACTATTGGTTCTGGGTCGAAACAATACTCGGGGTCGGTATACCTTGTCGATCGCCGGGCTAAGTTCAGCCACCCCGACTACCCAGGTTTCCCAAGCAGATCAGGTCATGACTGATGTCCTGCGCTTGAGATCGATCGGCTGTGGAGTTCCAAACGTTGCCCGCATCAAAATTGGCGCAGAAGAGCGCTGTACGCGGGATATTGAATCGGGACAATACACCTATGATGAGGCGACCAGGCGGATTACGCTGGTAGACAGCCGTCGCGATTTACTGGCCCAACGACTCCAGGTGAATGTCCTGGAACGCTGCCCATCCCCAGCCACATCGGTTGCCCAGATTACGCTGACAGACCCGCAAGACGGCAGAGACTACCTTTACTGCGCCACCCCAACTCGCTTTGTCAAAGCTGGGATCTACCGCTATAACGTCAACACCGATGAGTTGGTGCCTACAACTACGACCCAAACGCCAACCCAGCCGACGACCCCTACCACGCCCCAACAAAGTGATAGCCGTCGGCAAATCCTCCGCCAGGAGTATGGGTTGAGAGTTCTGGATAATTGCCCCGCTGCCAGAAATTCTCTGGTGGTGGTTTCCTTCCCAGAAGGGGATCAGAGTTATGTGTATTGTGCAAATCCAAATCGATTGATCGCCGCTGGGGAGTATACCTATAACGCCGCCACAGGTAATCTAGATCCTGCCAAAAAGCCTGCGCCAGACTGCACAGTGTCGATCGGTGGAATTTGTTTGGTGAAGTAATACCAATTTGAAAAATGAAGGTTGCAGATAGGGGTGTGGGGGCTTCGCCCCCAGCCAGGGGTGGCCGCCTGCCCTCCGTTTCCGTCCGCCGGGTTTGTTCTTTAAATTGGTATCACAACTCAAAATCCATAACTCACGACGCCTAACTTTTAACTCTTATCAAACGGTCGTCTCAGGATGGTAAGCTAGCAAATGCACTCAAAATACTAGGACACAATTAGATGACCGGGTCAACCCAGGTTCCCTATTTGCTAAGGGCTGCGCGTGGTGAAGTGTTGGATCGCCCTCCTGTCTGGATGATGCGGCAGGCTGGTCGTTATATGAAAGCCTATCGGGAGTTACGGGATAAATATCCCTCCTTTCGGGATCGTTCTGAAAAAGTCGATCTGGCGGTTGAAATTTCGCTACAGCCATTCCGCGCGTTTAAACCGGATGGAGTGATTCTCTTCTCAGATATTCTGACGCCACTGCCAGGGCTGGGGATTCCTTTTGACATCATCGAAAGCCGGGGTCCGGTAATCGATCCACCCATCCGCAGTCTTGAGCAAATTAACCAACTTCATCTCCTAGAACCTGCGGAATCATTGCCGTTTGTTCGAGAAATTCTGCAAACCCTGCGGCGAGAAGTCGGCAATAGCGCCACTGTTCTCGGCTTTGTCGGTGCTCCCTGGACCTTAGCAGCCTACGCCATTGAAGGTAAAAGCTCAAAAGACTATGCCGTGATTAAACGAATGGCATTCAGTGAGCCTGCCATTCTGCACCAGTTCCTTAGCAAACTGGCAGATGCGATCGCCGTCTATGTTCGCTATCAGATCGATTCTGGTGCTCAGGTGGTGCAGCTTTTTGACTCCTGGGCAGGGCAACTCAGCCCGCAGGATTACGACGTTTTTGCGCTGCCCTATCAGCAGCAGGTGATCCGTCAGGTCAAAGCTACCCATCCTGACACGCCGCTGATTCTTTACATCAATGGCAGTGCTGGAATTCTGGAACGGATGGGACAGTCTGGGGTAGATATTGTGAGTGTGGACTGGACCGTAGATATGGCGGATGCCCGTCGTAGACTGGGTCCGGATATTGGCGTCCAAGGAAATGTCGATCCCTGTGCTTTGTTTGGCTCAAAGGACTTTATTCGCGATCGCATCCTCGACACAATCCGCAAAGCGGGCAACCGGAAACATATCCTCAATCTAGGACATGGTATTCTACCGAACACCCCCGAAGAAAATGCCGCCTATTTCTTTGAAGTCGGTAAACAGGCTGATCAGTTGTTAGCTGTTCATGCTTAAAGGGTAGGTTTCAGGTTTCAGGTGTACTAGGATCAGGCGTATAAGAATCAGGCTTATAAGAATCAAAAGTCGAACGTCAATCGATTGACGATAATCTAATACCCCCTACCTGAAACTTGAAACTTGAAACCTGAAACCTGAAACCTAAAACCTGAAATCTATTTGAACACCTGATGACATCCAAGCGGATTTTTGTGACTGGCGCAAGTGGCTGTGTTGGTCACTATGTGGTCGAAGCCCTGATTCAAGATACTAACCACGAGTTATACCTGCTGGACCCAGATAAACTAAAAATTGACTATAAAGCGCGCCCTGGTATCACAATTTTGCAAGGAGATGTTCGAGAGATTGAGCACTTCAGTAGTCTCTTGAAGACAATGGACAGCGTTGTTCTGATTGCAACTTCCTGGGGAGGAGTAGAGGAAGTCTATGATGTGAATGTCGTTAAGACGATTCAACTGGTAGAACTGCTTGACCCGGAAAAATGTCAACAGGTCATTTATTTTTCTACTGCCAGCATTTTAGATCGGCATAATCAACTGCTAAAAGAGGCCGGAGAAATTGGAACGGACTATATTCGCTCCAAATACATGTGTTTTCAGCAGCTTTCTCAATTAGCGATCGCCCCCCGGATTACGACCCTATTTCCCACCCTATTGCTGGGAGGAGACACTAACAAGCCTCAATCCCATATTTTCTCAGGCATTCCCCAAATTGAGCGGCAACTTGGTCTACTCCGTTTCTTTAAGGTAGACGGCAGCTTTCATTTTATTCATGGGAAAGATATTGCCCAAATCGTTCACCATCTGATTGACCATCCGCCCAATCCAGGAGAACCCCGTAAGCTAGTTTTGGGAAATCAGCGAATAACCGTCAATCAGGCGATTGAGGAATCCTGCCTGTACCTGAATAAACGCATTTATTTCCGCATTCCCTTGACGATAAGGCTGGCAAATATCTTTATTAACCTATTTCGAATCAAAATGGCACCCTGGGATCGCTTCTCTATGGGCTATCGCCACTTTACCCACCAGCAAGTTGTGAATCCAGAAACCTTTGGTTTGCCCACCTACTGTGCAACCCTTACTGATGTGCTAAAGATCAGCGGCGTCGGTCGTCAACGCTAATCCGCCAGGTCTTTCAGCCGTTTCTGCAGCTCCTTCACGACTTTAGACGTTTCTGGTAAGCGGGGAATCAATGCCGAGACTTTCAAGAAGGTTTTGAGCGGCATGGCGGGAGTTCCAGCAACAATATTACCTGGCTTTATATGGCTAAGAACCCCAGACTGAGCACCAATTTGCACACCATCGCCAATGTTTGCCTGGTTAGCAATACCAACCTGTCCGCCTACGATGACCCGGTTCCCAATCTTAACGCCCCCTGCTAAACCTGATTGAGCTGCCATTGCACAGTTTTGGCCAATCTGACAACCATGGCCAATGTGAATGAGGTTATCTAGTTTTGTATTGCGGGCAATCCGGGTTTCACCGACCGCAGGACGATCAATGGCAGAGTTGCAGCCTACCTCAACCCCATCTTCTAACACCACATAGCCCGACTGTTCCATCTTGTACCAACCCTCAGGAATTGGAACGAAACCAAAGCCTTCAGAACCAATCACTGCACCAGCATGAATCACGCAGTTGGAGCCGATTTGCGCCCGTTCGTGGATAACACAGTTGGCGTGTAGAATGGTGCGATCGCCAATTTGCGTCTCTGGGTACACCACTACGTTGGGATGAATGCAGACCTGATCCCCAATCCTGGTTCCTGCTTGAATTACCACATGCGCCCCAATTGCGACATCCTGACCAATTTGAGCAGAGGGATCAATGACCGCAGTGGGGTGAATTGCGGGTGCGGGTTTAAAGGCCTGGTAGAAAAGGGCGATCGTTTGGGCAAAGGCCAACCGGGGATAGGCAGCTTCAACCCAGGCTATTTGCCGCTTCGTCGCCTCCGCCTGAAGGACCTCGTCCTTCGGTAGAATCAAAGCACTGGCTGCCGTAGTCTTGATCTGATGGGCAAATCTTTCTCCCTCAATGTAGCTAAGGGTTCCTGGAGTCGCCTCATCAACGGCAGCGACTCCCACGATCTCAGGATCCAGAGTTGAGACTGCCTGCGAACTATGATGGATGACGAGATTTAGTTTTTGTACCAATTCACTAAATTTCATAGCCAAATTAAATTACAACATTAATTACAACAAAGGTTTAGAGCGG
>JBAUTA010000990.1:0-2051 GCA_049581985.1 Kovacikia sp. | reverse complement strand
GCAATTTGCAATTCTAAGGCAATCGATTTGGCGTTAGCTGCTGGGCGCATGGAATCGATCGCCGCTTCGACAACAGGCGCGAGATTAACGGGATGGGGCTGCAATCTCAGCTTTCCACGGATCAATTTGGAAACATCCAGGATATCTTCGATGAGTTGGGTTTGCAGACGGGCATTGCGCTCGATCGTCTCCAGCGCCCGAGCAGTTGTGGCCGTATCAAGCTGGCGGGTGAGCAGTAGTCGCGACCAACCTAAAATTGAGTTGAGGGGGGTGCGTAACTCGTGGGAAAGCACTGCCAGAAACTCATCCTTCATTCGGTTTGCTTCGGCTAACTCCTCTGCTTGATGGCGCAGGGTTTGTTCTAATTGCTTGCGCTCAGTCAGATCCAGCACAAAAGCAACCGCTTTCTGGCGCTCTTTCCCTAACAATGTAAAGCCGATGAGAATGGGAACACGGGTTCCATCCTGACGGATATATTCTTTTTCGTAGGGAGTACAGGCACCCCGATCCTTCGCTTCAGCGATGTGCCTCTCATCCAGGGGGAGATACTCAGGCGGTGTCATGTCAATCCAACTGAGGCGATCGCCACCCAGATCCTTCTGGGAGTAGCCCAACATCCGCAGAAAGGCGTCATTTGCCTGTTCAATCCTGCCATCGATATCAGCCAGGATAATTCCGATTACATTGGCTTCAACGAATTTAGTCAGACGTTCCTGGCTCAGTTGCAACGCCGCTTCTGCTTGTTTGCGATCGCTCAAATCTGCCATCAGCGACAGGATACTGTCTTCCTGAGCCTGGGTGCCTCGCAGCACAGCTGTCCACAGCCCAATCTGAATCGCTGAACCATCCTTGCGTTGGCGACTGGTTTCCATGCCATTGAGCAATTCACCCCGCAGAGTGGTGTCAACATTTGCCTGAAACTCTGCCAACTTATGCTTGGGAATGGTCGGCAAAAGCTGACCCACCACCTCCTCTTTGGACCAACCAAACAAACGCTCTGCTGCCGGATTCCACAGTTTGACCCGCCCCTGCCGATCCAGCACAGTAATGGCCAGGGGAGACGCCTGGATTAAGGCTTGCAGAGTTTGATTGGTTTGTCGCAGTTCTTCTTCAGCCTGCTTCCGTTCGGTGATATCAATTCCAGTCCCAATGACGTATTTCACCCAGCCTTTGTCATCGCGTAAAACCGTATTTGACCAGACGATTAAGCGGCGATCGCCGGTCTGAGTTATCCAAACTCCCTCATATTCATTAGGAAACACCCAGGCTCCCAGGTTTTGAAACATTTTCCTGGTAGCGTCTATCTCCTCAGGGGGCAAAAATAGGTCCCAGAGATACTTTCCCCGTACCTCTTTAAACCCATAGCCCGTTGTGTATTCACAAATCCGGTTAAATTCAACAATTCTTCCCTGCTGATCCAGCACAATAATGAGACTCCCTGCCGTACTGACTACAGCCGAAATTAAGTCCCGTTCTTGCCGCAATTCTTTTACCAACTGCCGCCGGGTCGCACTAAGGGAATTGACCATTAGCGAAACCAGCAGAAAGATGCCTAAGCGGGCAACCTCTGACGGAGTCGTAAAGTTTAAAGTACGATCAGTGCCTAAAAAGAAGTAATTCGCCGCCAGGGCAGATAAAACGGTTGCTAGAATTCCGGGGCCTAGACCGCCATACCAGGCACTTGCCATGACAGCGGCAAAAAAGATGAGAAATGGCGACTCCTTCATCGCCACCCAATGATTTAGCAGGAGCATCAGCATTAGCGCTAACAATACGGCTACAACTGCTACCCCGTACCGTACTAACCAGGAGTGTTCAGGCTTGACCGCAGACCGCAGTGCTGACTGATAGGACAGGCGTGGAAAGCGCACATTGATCCAGGCTGGCACTGACAAAACTCCTCTAGTTGGATCTACACAACTCTATTTGGGCATACTTTTAGGAAAGATCGTTATACCGTGGGGCATAGATCGGGGGGAAAATAAAGGAGAAAAAGGGTTGGTGAGCGGTAAAAGTTTTCAGGCTTAAATTTCCCATGCATAGGTTTAGTT
>JBAUTA010000989.1:0-3376 GCA_049581985.1 Kovacikia sp. | reverse complement strand
GACGATTTCTGAGGCAAAAAACGCGATCGCTGGATCGACGACCTCCGCGCTGGCAAACCACTGTCTGCCATCTTCCCTAAAGAGGTGCTTGAGCAATTGCGAAAAGAGTAAACGTTAGAGCGATCGCCCAATATGCGGCATCACCAGTAAAAAGTAAGTTCTGGATCGCAGCCCTGTCCGATTTGCGATCGCACCAAAGACCAGGGTTGCTGCTGGAATCAGGAGGTGGTGTTTTGCCATACCCCTGTCGATCAAGATGGGGCGATCAGCGGATATGTCTACTGACGCCGGAGGTAAAGGCATAAGTTCCGATTTATCGCTACCGAGAAGTACAACGGGCGATCGCGGGTAAAACAGCAACCATCAGAAGACCGGATTGGTGCCTCTCTCATCAAGTGCCACTGTCGGATTTGCGGCTGCATTCAACCTCAGAATAGGTTTTTCTGAGGGGGCCAAGTCTGGTACATAATCGCCCATATCGGATGAAGTAGAATAGCAGCACAGGGAAAGCCCCTTCAACCTGGCGACCCCCATCCCGCCTTTTCCCTTGCCCCTACGACCCGAAGATGGAGAGGTCATCGTCGATGTGCAAGCGCTGTTGAATGAGCTGTACGATCAGTTGAGGTACGACTACTTTATTGACTACAACAGTCCACCGCCGTCTCCCTGGGTGGAATCCGAAATTCAAGCGGTCTTGCAGTCCGATACCCGGTGAAGATGAACCGTTTTTGTTGATGAGCGGAGGTAATTTACAGCGGTTTTCATATCAATGGAGTACAGGGGGTGCAGGGGGCGCTGCCCCCTGCGTGGGGGTTTCACCCCACACCCCGTACCTCACCCCAGTGAGAACCGCTCTGTGTCGTCAGGCAACAGGATTAAAACGATAAAATGTAGGCACTTTACCTGTGTCCCCGACGATGGTTGATACTTCTCACCAGCGGCAGAACACAACGGCTCCGATTCAGATTCCACCCTTAGAGAGTGGCGATCGCCTGACTCGCCATGAGTTTGAGCGCCGTTACGAGGCGATGCCCCACCTCAAGAAAGCTGAACTGATCGAAGGAGTTGTTTACGTGCCTGCGGCCCTACGGTTTCGGAGTCATGGTCAACCCCACGGGTTGCTGATGACCTGGTTAGGAACATATCACGCTCTCACGCCCAACACCTTACTTGGCGATAACACCACAGTTCGCCTTGATCGCGATAACGAACCCCAGCCGGATGCGATTCTATTGATTGAGGAAAGCGCAGGGGGGCAAGCTCGGCTCAGTCCCGATGATTATCTGGAGGGCCCACCAGAACTGGTTGCTGAGGTTGCGGCGAGTAGCGCATCCATCGACCTGGGAGACAAAAAGCGGGCATATCGTCGCAACGGAGTCCAGGAATATATTGTCTGGCAGGTGTTCGATCGCAGGATTGATTGGTTCCTGCTGGAGGACGATGAATATGTGTCATTACCAACCGATGAGCAGGGCATTATTCGTAGTGAAGTGTTCCCTGGCTTATGGTTAGCGACCTTTGCCTTGTTGAATGGAGATATGCAACAGGTTTTAGCTATCTTGCAACAGGGCATCAGTTCAGAAGAACACCAGCGGTTTGTGCAACAGTTAGCTCAGAGGCGTTGACCCTGAATATCGCCGCTCAAGGCGGATGAGAAGCGTGAAGAATTCGTCTCTATTCCACCAGCAGAGGGAACCGGGGTGCAGGGGTAAAAGGGACGGGCAAAGACTTGGGTCGGTGGCATTAGCCATGGGATTGGGATGGTCGATTTTCTCTTTGAGAGTTCTCCCAATCCCCCTGGCAGAGGCAAGGGGGAGCCTTTTAAGACAGCTCCAGACCTCATCCTCACCCGTCCTCAATGGACTTAAACCTTAGCCAGTTGATAGGCCGCTCCCAAACCCGCGCCTAGCTCTTCGGGGGTAATTTTGCCATCGTGGTTGATGTCGATCGCGTCAAACACGGCATCGGTCCCCATCCACTCCTCACGGGTAATGAAGCCATCACCATCAAGATCGTAGGTTTTGAAGATGTCTTCGGCGGCGTGGTTGAGGGTGGCTCCACCATCTAGTTGAGCCAGACGTTTAGCCAGTAAGGTTTCCAAGGTGACCAGAGCTTTGGTGAAACCTTGGATGCCTTCTGCCAGCTTTTCCGATGCCATTTTATCGGCGGCGTGCATTTCGTCGAAGGTGGCTTGATCGATCGAAATCTTTTCGAGGTCCAGGGTGGCAGCCTTGGCGGGATCGAGTTTGCGGGGCAATTCGGCTGTTGTGCTGTCAAGTTCACCCAGCAGGGCCGGGGAAATCGTCAGCAGATCGCAGCCTGCCAGTTCGATGATCTCACCAATATTGCGGAAGCTGGCTCCCATCACCTCGGTCCCATAACCAAATTTTTTGTAGTAGTTGTAGATGGTGGTAACGGACTGCACCCCTGGGTCCTCAGATCCAGCGTAGTCCTGCCCGGTTTCTTTTTTATACCAATCGAGAATGCGCCCAACGAAGGGAGAAATCAGGGTAATTCCGGCTTCAGCGCAGGCGATCGCCTGGTGAACGCCAAACAACAAGGTCAAATTGCAGTGAATCCCTTCCTTTTCCAGGACTTCTGCGGCTTTGATCCCTTCCCAGGTGGCGGCAATTTTGATCAGGACGCGATCGCGGGAAATGCCAGCCCCCTCGTATTCAGAAATCAGGTAACGCGCCTTGTTGAGGGTGGCCTGCGTGTCATAGGAGAGGCGAGCATCGACTTCGGTAGAAACTCTTCCCGGAATAATGCTCAGAATCTTCTTGCCAAAGGAAACTGCGAGGCGATCGAAGGCCAGGGTCAGAATTTGCTGATCGGCGGCACCGGAACCGGCATCTATTTTTGCCTGCTTCAACGTATCATCGACAATTTCCTGATATTGGGGCATCTGAGCCGCAGCGGTAATCAGCGAAGGATTGGTAGTGGCATCACGGGGTTTGAATTTTTCGATCGCCTGAATATCGCCTGTATCCGCTACTACGATAGTGATTTCCCGCAATTGTTCAAGAAGTGTCTTAGCCATGCTTGAGATCCTTTGGTAATTGGGATTGAGATGGGGGTTCTGGTCTAACTATAGCTATCGCCAGATTGATTAGGACAGAGGATTCAAGAGGGAGTGGGGGAGTTGCCCCCAGCCAGGGGTTCCACCCCTGCACAATGACAGCTAAAAATGGAAACCAGAAGCCAGAAGTCAGAATCTAGAACCCCCTCTTTCTCCTGGCTCCTGGCTACTGAATTCTATAAGCCTTCTTTCGCTGCCATTTCCAACAGCAGGTCGATCACGCGACAGGAGTAACCCCATTCGTTGTCATACCAGGAAAAAATTTTGAAGAAGTTGGAATTGAGTTCAATTCCGGCT
>JBAUTA010000988.1:0-2923 GCA_049581985.1 Kovacikia sp. | reverse complement strand
AAAGGGGGGAAACCCCCTTTACCCCCCTCAAAACTTTCGTTTTGGTCTACTAGAGGCAGAGCCTCTAGTCAGATGGAGGCAGAGCCTCCAGTTTTACGTTACCAAGCAGAGCCTAGTAACGAGAACTTCGATACTCCGACAGGCTGCTAGGGGGGGAGCGAGTATTGCCAGGCATTTGAGCTTGATTACAATCTATTTACAAACACCCTCTAATCGTTCAGCCCTAGCAGAAGGTTCCCGATCGCCATGCCTTTAAATCCTGACCAGCGGACTAAACTCGACGACACAGACGACACGCTGTTCTACGACTATCCCCGCTTTGTTACCCATGTAGATGAAGGCTTTATTCAACAACTCACAGCCCTATACCGGGAACGGCTTCAGCCACATATCCGCGTTTTTGACATGATGAGCAGTTGGGTGTCTCACCTGCCGCACGAAATGGAGTTTGCCCAGGTAGAGGGTCACGGTCTCAATGCAGAAGAATTGGCGCGAAACCCCCGCCTCAATCATTACTTTGTCCAAAATCTGAACCAGAATCCGAAACTGCCGCTGGCAGACCAGTCGTTTGATGCGGTTCTGAATACGGTTTCAGTTCAATATATCCAGTATCCTGAGGCAATTTTCGGAGAAATTTACCGCATCCTGAAACCGGGGGGAATTGCGATCGTCAGCTTTTCTAACCGGATGTTTTATCAGAAGGCAATTCAGGTTTGGCGGGAGGGGACTGAATCGAGCCGAGTTGAGCTGGTGAAACAGTATTTTCAGGCGGTGCCAGGATTTAGCCAACCGGAGGCGATCGTCCGTCGCTCTGAGGCATTCAGCATGTTTCAATGGCTGGGTATGGCAGGGGGCGATCCGTTCTATGCGGTGATTGCCTATCGGAAGTAGGGGGTAGGGGGTGTTATGTAACATTCTCTGTCTATTCGAAGTACCAATAGGTACTGAATAGCCAATTTTTAGGTATTGTCTTTAGGGTGTATTGTGTTATTTCCTTGAAGGCAGCGTATCAAAATGTCGCATGAGTTACAGAGATCGCCCACCTCTCCCAAATAAGAAATACAGCCCATGAGTTATCTAAATGCGATTTCCTTTTTCGGGATCTTTGGTCTATGCCTGATCGCCTGGCTATTTTCAGAGGAACGCAAGGTTGTTCCCTGGCGAGTCATCATTGGCGGGGTTGGGTTGCAATTGATACTGGGGTTCTTTGTGTTTCAGTTTACGGCGACGCGTGAGCTGCTCCAACTCTTCAGTGGTTTGCTAGACAGCATTTTTACGGCAGCAGATGCGGGTGCCCGGTTTGTCTTTGGGTCAAACATTGTGCCGCTGCCTGGACAAGATCCGTTTATTGTTCGCCCCCTTCCTCCTGGGGCCACCGCCTGCCCACCACCCCAAATTCCCTTTATTCCAGGCTATTGCGGCACGGATAAACTGAACTATATGCTGGCATTTCGGGCCCTGCCGGCGGTTATCTTTTTTTCTGGGCTGATGGCATTGCTCTACAACATGGGCGTGATTCAGGCAATTACGAATGTCTTTGCGAAAGTCTTTTACCGCACAATGCGCCTGAGTGGGGCAGAGTCATTGAGTGGAGCTGCCAACATTTTTGTAGGAATTGAGGCGGCGATCGCAGTCAAGCCCTACATTGCCAAAATGACTCGCAGTGAGATCTGCGCAATTCTAACCTGCTGCTTTGGCACAGCGGCCTCTTCCACCCTGGCAATTTATGTCAGCTTTTTGCGCCCTGTTTTTCCCAATATCTTAGGCCATCTGGTTTCTGCTTCGATTATGGCGATTCCAGCCTGTTTTGTGCTCTCTAAAATCCTGGTGCCGGAAACAGAGGTGCCAGTGACGCTGGGGGGCATTCCCGAAGAGGAGAAGCCCGTGCGGGGAACCGATCTGGAAGCGATCGAAGAAGCGGAACGGAGACAAAACATTGCGGAAAATATTGACGATCGCTATCCCCGATCCCGCATCCAAGCGGAGGATGAACCGGAAGCCCAGGGACCTACGGAAACCGTCGGGGGCGAACCGATCGAGCGAGTTAGTCCGATGGATGCCGCTATTCTTGGGGCACTGGACGGGGTCAGAATGGCAGTGTCGATTGCTGCCGTGCTCATTCTAATTGTCGGCTTGGTTTCCCTGATCAACCAGATTTTCGGCGGATTGGCGAGTCTCAAGAGCTTCGGGTTACCTGTCCCCAACGCCACCACTGTCGCTCCCGAAATGAATCCGTTGTTGCAGGCGATCGCCCCTGGCATGCGGGCAGTTGGAGCGTTGTTTAGCATTATCACCCTGCAAAACATCATGGGCTTTTTGTTCATGCCCCTGACGGTTTTGACCGGGGTATCGCTCGATCCCAAGGAGCTTTGGTTGTCTTCCGTAATCATTGGTCGCCGCCTGCTGGAAACCGCTATTCCCCCCTACCAGGAATTGGGTCGAGCCGGAGCCGCCGGAGAACTGAGCAGTCGCGCGGTCTTGATCATCAGTTATGCCCTATCTGGTTTTGCCCACATTGCTTCAGTCGGCATTTTTGTCGGCGGCACGATCGCCCTGGCTCCTTCCCGCCGTAAAGACATTTCCCAATTAGGCTGGAAAGCTCTTTTTGCAGGAACGCTGGCAACGATCATGATCGCCTGCATTGCAGGACTCTACGACAACGGTAACCCCAGCATCCTGGGAGGAAAACAGCCTGCCCCCGCGATCGTCAGCCCCTCACCCACCGCTGCGCCTGTTAGCCCCAGCCCAGGGGCAACTCCCCCAACCCCGGCGACTTCTCCCGCTTTGAAGGCAGCACCAGCCTCGCCAGCGGTTTCACCCAAACCAACCGTCTCGCCAGCAGTGTCTCCCTCTCCCAAACCAAACACTCCCAAACCTTCACCCGCCAGCTCAAAGACTCCTCGTCCGGCTCCCACGGGTGTCA
>JBAUTA010000987.1:0-1858 GCA_049581985.1 Kovacikia sp. | reverse complement strand
CATCAGCTCTTGCACACGCGACTCCAAGTCTGGAGAAATGGACCAGTATGCCGGAATTGCGCCCAAACGTTCTGCTAAGGCTGCGATCGGTTGGTTGGCACCGGAACGACGGCTCCCGTGGGAGAGCAAAATGGATGCTTCCACAGGCAGAGCAGACAGCTGCTCGGCGATGAGCCGATAAAGTCCTGGATGCGAACCCAGATGGGGCATCATCTCAATCCCTATCTTCTGCCCCAGGGCTGTTTGAGCCAGGGCAACTTCTGCCGGAATATCTTCCATGACGTGCACACCAGGCAATAAGAACAATGGCAGCACCAGCAGTCGCCCTGATTCAGAAATATCATGATCAGGCTTCGCTAACAGTAGCGTTTGACCCAGTTGGAAAATTTTTTGATGGAGGGGGATGTCTCCCTCCAGGGCAGCAACATCGACCGGGGAAGGGGGAGAAAGGAGAGGCGAAGAGGGGAGGGAGTGGGGCATCCCCTCTCCGATGTGACAAATTCTCTCTGAGAAAAAATGCGCGATCGCCAGCGCAGCCCTCTGGGGGCGGAAGTCACTGCTACCGTGATAGACCAGTAGATAGGCGGAAAGACGCGGCAAGGAACCAGTAAACCCAATCAGTCTCAAGATGCATTTCGCATTGTAACGCTTAGCGTTGCAAAGACTGTATAAATCGTGGCAGGGGAGGGAAGCAGGGAGCAGGGATAAAACGGCTCTATCTATTTCTGTCCCTTAACTCCCTACTCCTTAACTCCCTACTCCTTAACTCCCTACCCCCTACGGCTCCTGTTTAATTATTGATGCCCTGAACATAAGCCAGAGTCAGGCTATCCTGGGCCAGGAAATGCGCCAGGTGAAATGCCCGGTCTTCGGTTTCCAGCAAAATTTGCTCGTACAGAAGGCGGGTAGCGCGATCGCCCAGACTTTCTGCCTGCCCTGCCTGTCGCCGCAAAACTGAGATGATTGCCTGTTCTGCCTCCAGGTCATGCTGAACCATCTGCCGACAGGCAAAAGCGCCATCGGGTTCCGGGGTAAAAACAGTCAACTCAGCCAATTTTGTGAAGCTGGCAGCAGGGGTGCCTCCCAGTCCGTTCAATCGCTCTCCTAGCTTGTGAACATACCCTTCAGCCTGTTCATAACTATCAGAAAAGAACTCATGCAAAGAATAAAACTCTGCCCCTTCAACTACAAAATGGTGTTTTTGATATTGCAGATACAATGCTTGAAAACTTGCTAGGGCAATATTCAGGCCTTCACAGATTGGAGCAGTTACGGAGTGATCCAGTCCGATCGGATTGTCATAAACCTGATCGAAAGAACGCAGTACGGTTTGAGTATCAGCCATAAAATCCCCTTTTTCTGGAATGTCTACCAGACTTTTTCTAAAAGTACATTTAATTTATCACGCTCAAATAGGGAGTCAAGAAGGACTGTTTCACTTATCAAGAAATATTTGCAACCTATAAAATAGATTTGCACTAATGGATCTTTACCAATGGTTGGGAAATCATATTTTAGTCCAGTCTAGTCTGAACAAAGGAATCTCGATTTCAAGGGAAAATGCGACAGATAAAACCGGAGCGCGGGGATGGAATCCCTGGTGGCAGGCAAAGCTCCCCCGCCCCCATTTATAGCTCTGATTCTTTAGATTGATATAAGGTTTCCAGGGGATAATCCCCGAATAGGGATCTCGCAGGGTCTTAGTAACAATGGAACCCACCAAAACGCAGGTCTAATGCTTGATTTCGGTAATGATTAAAAGATATTTTCTAACTAACAATTGAGCAACTTGAGATCAGCTGCATGTCAATTGCGGGGAGCGGCAACGTTCTTAGAAAGAAACCTGCTTCTATAATGG
>JBAUTA010000986.1:0-3427 GCA_049581985.1 Kovacikia sp. | reverse complement strand
AGTTTATTAAGAAATTTGATTACTGCATTATTCCAACGACGCTAAATCCTTTGGGGATAAACAAAAACGCCGATGTGATTCAAAGGACGTTTAAAGCGATTCGGCGGGCAAATAGCCAGGCAGAACTCTTTGTGTTGATCAACAACTACCACGGTGATGAAGATAGACGAAATGAGGTGCTCAATAACATTTTGAAGAGTGACTTCAAAGCAATGATTGTGGATGATCCCAAGTGCCATTACATTGACCCGGAAGATGTAGCAATCCGGTTCAGTAAACAACTGTTGTATTGGGGCTACCATCTGGTGGAAAATACCAAGCCCCAACTTGCATTCAAGGAGATTGCGGGGAGATCGTTTCCCAAGGTAGATTTTTTAAAGCTGGTGGATTATCTGGAGGATCATACGAATATTAAGGCAGCAAAAGAACAGAACTAACTGGTTTTCCGCCTTTTTAAGGGGGGCTAGGGGGGATCGCTGAGTACTTAACATCACAACCCCTAGCTTTTAAAACACCCTCTAAGCTTCTATAGCCGTAGCCCTATTAGTTAGGGCGGGGTGCAGGGGTTTTACCCCTGGCTGGGGGCAACGCCTCCCCTACTCCTTTAATCCTCTGGCCTCATCAATCTGGCGATAGCTATAAATACGACCGCTGGAAGCGAGTTGCTGTGCGGGATAGGGGTTAAATTCTTAACATCCGTCCTTCGATCGCCTCCCAGGTCTGAGGTGAGATCCTGACAGCGGCTTGCTTACAACGCACAATCAGCCAGTTGGCATAGAGATAGCGTTCCAGGCAGCGCAGTTCGTCGGTTGAAAGGTTGATCCAGGTTGGATCTAGCTTCAGGGTATGGAACCAGACTTGAAACACACGATTGTGGAATTCTTGAAATACACTGGCAGGTTGACGAATATCCGGAGCCTGTTCCTTTAAGACCTCCAGTCGGGCGAGGAGGACTTTGAAATTAATCTCCTGACAAATGGTCAGTTGTTCTAGTTCTTCGATAATCGTTTGCGTAAAGGTTTGGGAAATAGCCTGACCGATCGCCCGGGTGGACGACGGTTGACTGAGGGCGATCGCCAAAGCGCGGGTTGGAATAGCAGCACGGGCAGGGGTATTGTCTGCACTTTGTGTAAATCCGGGAATGCGGGTATGGGCCAGGGTTCGAGCCAACTCCAGGGTGCGGGCAAGGGTGGGATTGAGAATCCGGGCGAGGTTTAAAGCATGGTCATTGATTAATGCCAGAAACAGGGCAGCCGTGCGTCTGGCGGCAGGAGATAGCCGAGCTGTGGAACCATTGGTGACTTCCTCCGCCCAAGTCAATAAAGCACGCAGTTTAGGTGTGTTGAGATAGGTTTTTGCCTGGGCTTCCATCGCCAGCAGGAGGGAATCGGCTCCACCCCGCATCAGTCCTGCAACCAGTAGATACACTTCCTGCCAGCGTTCATGGCTGAGGTGGTCGGTAACCAGTTTATGGGTTAGATGATGGTCGTCGATATACTGGGCTGTCAGGTATTCCTGCAGGGTTAGATGGGAGAAGGAAAACACATCCTGGGCACGTTCAACCAGAATCCCCTGTTGAATTGCGATCGCCTCCAATACCGCCTCCCCATTTAAGTGTTTGGGTGCATTCAGGTTCTCTGCCAGAAAGGCACGAATCTGATCTACCACCTCCCGTTGCGAGAAAAACAGTCGATTTGCCTCAAACCCCTTGTAGGCAATTTCAGACAGCAACACTTCCTCCAACTCCGTACTCAACCCCTGGTAAATCCCATCCTGAAAAATTCGTTTTTCCGCTGCCCACTCCTCCAGTAGCACCCGCAGCGCTTTGCGGTAAAGAACACTGCGGTTTTGGGGAAAATTCTGAGAGTTGTGATAAACCAGACATAGCAAAGTCAGCAGCAGTGGCGATTGGGCCAGTTCTTTAGCAGCACGATTTTCTGACTTTTTAAGTAGATTCCAGCATTTTTGTGCGGTTCCTGCTTCCCGATCCGCCTCCGAATAGAACCAGTTATTAATGAATTGCTGGATTTGGGCCTGACCAAAATCAGCCATTCCTACATCCGTAAAGCGTCGGAAGTTGTGGCGGTAAGCGGCAACCCGGCAGGAGGCAATAAACCGATTTTTGTCGTACTGATCGACAAAATTTTGAATCTGATGAATGGCAGAATCTACATTTTTGCTGGGTACTTCATCCAGCCCATCCAGCAGAATCAAGAGTTTGCCCTGCTCCAATAGCTTTTCTGTCACCACGTCCGGTGAGGGAAAACCACAGATGCGAAACTCCTGGGCGATCGCCTGCTCAATCTCGATTTCAGCACGGCTAAAGCTTTTTAGTTCAAGCAACACTGGAATGCACTCATGCTCATATCCGCCACTCACCCCTTTGAGCGCTTCCAGACCCATCTTGCGTAAAAAGGTAGATTTTCCTGCCCCCGGCCCTCCCAAGACCATCAAAAACTGTTTTTCATTGGTTACCTTGAGTCCATCCTGCTTTTTAGAATTCTTCGGCTGAAAGCTGCGATCGGGCTGCTGCCGAAAGGCTTTCTCCAATTCCTCGATCGACTCAAATTGGCTAATACCGATTCGGTCTAAAAACTGAACCGCTGTATAGACCGACTCCAACGGCACAGGTTCTCGCATCCCCAACACCTTGAGAATGCCGTGACGGGCTGCATAGTTTTGGACGTACTGCTCCGATGCTTTGGCAATCAGCTGTTCCGGCTCCTCATCCTTCTCCCTAACCCAGTTAAAAAACTTCCCCCCCCCATCGCAGACCACACGACTAAAAATAGATGCCAGGGTCAATGTTGCTGCCGGGATGATAATGCGCTCGATGAACATAGACAGTAGGGCGAAGGGCAAAGGGCAGGGAGAATCAAAAATGCGGAGAATGGGAAGTTGGCGGAAAAGCTAGGAGAGCAAAACAAAAGTTTTGGAGGGGGTCTGGGGGTGGGTTCCCTCAGACCCCCATGGTGCAAAACTGATGATTTGCAACACTAGGAGTCAAAAGTCAGAGGTCAGGAGCCTGAATAATTTTATAGTTCTCAATTCTCTTCTTTTCACTGTAGTGGTCGGACCAAAATTCCCCACCCGATTTTGGGTGACTTTTGGTGGTTCTACCCCCTCTACTCCCAAAATTATCTTTAGCTTTATCATCCTAAATTTTTGGATCTCGGTAACTGTTTCTCTAAATCGGTATTTAGGGATAACTGAAGGAAATAAGTAATTCCTATTCCGAGCTACCCCCTTCCCCCTTGCTCACGACGAATGACCAGTAAGCAATGACTGCCTAACTCCTCCTTAACCTTCAGCCAACTCAGGATGCATTGATGACCTACAGCCTGAAAGTCGCGGATATGCCCGCGAACGAACGTCCTCGCGAACGATTGATCAGCTTTGGACCTAAAACGCTTGCTACTGCTGAACT
>JBAUTA010000985.1:0-4706 GCA_049581985.1 Kovacikia sp. | reverse complement strand
GATGTTATTTTTTTGCAAATTCCTTAAACCCTTCATAAGTAAAGACTCTTGGGAAAGCAGTTTGGTAGTGCTGAAAGGCAGGATGGTGCGAAGGCAGGAGAGCGGGAAATGCTCACCAGCTGACGCTCTTACCCTCGCCCAATTAATCTCTAAGGTTAGGGTTGCCAGGCTGGAGCTTGGCAACGAGTCAAGCATTCTGGTTACAAAGCTCCAGCTTCCTGGTTTCATAATTGCCGCAGAACAATTTAATCAAACAAACCATCTACGGTTTGCCGGAAAGCAATTAAAGCATGACTAGCTTGAAATTGCTTCAGATGTTCCAGCAATTGGTCAGACACCGCCGAGGTAACGATCGTTTTGATTTCAACATTGGTGTTGTACCCCGCCATATCGCCCATGCGCCTGCCATGGCTACCCGCGCCCTGGGCCGGAACAATCGTATAGCCGGACACACCCAGTTTCGTTAACACGTCTATCAAGCGATCCTGTAATACCGTTTCGCTAATAATAGTAACGAGAGTACCTTTTGTTAAAGAAGACGTCATAAAACCTCTGAGAATAGGGGTATTGGTAAAATTCGAAAGGGCAGGATGACAAGAGCATCGAAGAGAAGAAAAATGCTCCTTATCCCACCCTCCTATTATCACCCTATAATTTTCGATCCTTGTCTAAATAAATAAGTAGGCGCAATTAATTATAAGAATGAATGAAAAATAGGAATGATTGGGGGTACTTCTCCCAGAAAAGTTCCATCATCGGCGCTAAAAAAATAGGGGCGAACCCGCCCCTATCCAATTTCTAGAACTTATTAAATTCCCATTCCTAAGCAGCAGCTTGCACCTGACTCAGCAATTGATGCAGTTTTTCACCTTCGATCGCCTCTGTCTCCAGGAGTTGCATGGTAATGGTTTCCAACAATTCCCGATTATGCTTGATTGTCTCCAAAGCTTGCTGATGGGCTGTTTCAACAATCTCTTTGACTTCGCGATCGATCGCCTGTGCCGTTTCCTCACTCACCGCACGGCGGGGATTGGGCATATTATTACCTAAAAACATGGCTTGCTGTCCCTGCTGATAGGCCAATGGCCCCAGCACCTTACTCATGCCGAAGGTAGTTACCATTTGCTCTGCCAGGTCGGTGGCGCGTTGCAAATCGTTAGATGCGCCAGTGGTAATGCTGTTAAACACAATCTCCTCTGCCGATCGTCCTCCTAGAAGCGTTGCAATCTGGCCCCGTAACTCTGCCTCATCCATCAAGAATCGGTCTTCCGTGGGCAGTTGCAGCGTATAACCCAGGGCCGCCATGCCACGGGAGACGATCGAGATCTTTTCGATGCGACCACTGCCGGGCATCAACGAACCGACCAGGGCATGACCGACTTCGTGATACGCGACAATTTTCTTTTCCTTGTCGTTGAGAACGCGACTCTTCTTTTCCAGACCCGCCACCACACGCTCGATCGCTTCGGCAAAGTCTGCCTGGGAAACTGTCTCGCGCTGATTACGAGCCGCTAGCAGAGCAGCCTCATTCACTAAGTTGGCCAGGTCTGCCCCAGCAAAACCAGGGGTACGCGTTGCGATCGCCCGTAGATCCACATCCTTACCCAGCTTTACCTTTTGTGCATGGATTTTGAGAATCGCTTCTCTTCCCGACAGAGCCGGACGATCAACAAGCACCTGACGGTCAAATCGACCGGGACGCAAAAGGGCAGGTTCGAGAATTTCGGGGCGATTGGTCGCTGCCAGCACAATCACCGTTGCCCCTTCCGCCGCAAATCCATCCATCTCAGACAGCAATTGATTCAGCGTCTGTTCCCGCTCATCGTTGCCACCATAGAAGCCATTATTACTGCGCGACTTACCGATCGCATCCAGCTCATCAATAAACACAATACAGGGAGCCTGCTTTTTCGCCTGCTCAAACAAATCCCGCACCCGTGAAGACCCAACACCAACAAACATTTCGACAAACTCAGAGCCAGAAATACTGAAGAACGGCACCCCGGCTTCTCCAGCAACAGCTTTTGCCAGGAGTGTTTTACCCGTCCCTGGAGGCCCGACAAGCAGTACCCCCTTCGGAATTCTTGCCCCAATCTGGGTGTAGCGTCCTGGCGATTTGAGGAAATCCACAATTTCAACTAGCTCAGCCTTGGCTTCCTCCACCCCTGCCACATCGGCAAAGGTCGTCCTGGCAGTTTCTCCCTCTACATACACTTTGGCTTTACTCTTGCCGATCGACAGCATGCCTTGAGCACCACCACCGCCACCCCGGCGAGCAAAGAATTGCCAGATGCCAACAAAGAGTAGGGGTGGAATTACCCAACCTAGAACATTACCAATCCAGCCATTTTTAGGGGGAGGCGCAGCGGCAAATTCAACTCCCTTTTCCTCAAGTAGTTTGGGTAAACCCAAATCAAAAATGGGCGTCGTTGAAAAGACCTGCCCAGCTTGTTCATCACCCGTTTTTACCTGGAATTGGATCTGATTCTGGCTGATCTGCACGCGATCGACTTCCCCTTCCTGCACCTGATGAATGAACAGACTGTAAGGAACTCCGGGAACCTGAGGTCTGGAAACAAACGGCAAAATAAACGTAGCAGCCAGGAATAATACTCCAACTATCAGGAAAATATTACTAAAAAGACGGGAACGCGGAGAATCAGGTTGTTTCTTTATCGGCATAATGATTACCAAATTTACAATAGTGGGATTAGCAGTCTTAAATCAGTTGTGATACCGATTTAAACCATGAACCTTACCTTACACATTATCCCACCGCCTGCGATACCTCCCCTGGGCAAGGTCAGGTTGGGAGGGGTTGGATTTGCACTGTTTTCAATTCAAATTGCTCTGAAAATACTTTTTCATCCTTTGGGGTGCTGGCAAGTCAGCATGGATGATTGGTATGAATTTGAAAAGCCTTGAGAGAAAGGATCCCACTCTGGAATCTTTTCTCTCAATGCCAATAGGATCGCTCTAGAAAAGCCAAAATATTAACTTGGCAACTATTGTCAATGCATTTGCCCTCACCCTAAATCCCTCTCCCAGAGCGGGAGAGGGACTTCCAATCTGGCTCCCCTTCTCCTTTTATGGGAGAAGGGGGTGGGGGATGAGGGCTAATTAGTTATGCATTGCATTTGATTACCGAGTCGATATTGGGAGCCAGCAATACTGACAACAGGCGCTGAAACCCGTGATCAAAAGCCAGCCATCGACCCTTCTTCGATCGGGTATTTGGCTCTTTTCCAGGCTGCCAAGCCCCCCACCAGTTCAGCCACATGCTGATATCCGGCAGCGCGCAATCTGGATGCGGCTTCAGCCGTCTGCTCATCCGTCTCACCATAGACGTAGATATCACGGATCAGTTCAAGGCTGGGACGGGCACGGGCAACCAGTTCGTTCAAGGGCATCGCAATGGCTCCCATGATGTGCCGGGCGTTGAAGGCGCTCCTATCTCTGACATCAACAATAGTCAAAGCGGGTTCGCCCCAATCCAACCGATTCTTTAAGGCAGAAACATTGGACTTGTCCTGAATAGCTTCAGGAATTAGAAAGAATTGAAATAATCTAGACATGGTTCACCAAGGGTAAGGGTTGTAATCTGAAACAGGTTTTCAAGTTATGATGCTTGACGATTCAGGCAGTTTGCCAACTCAACTTCTGCTTGACTTAGTTTAGGATTTGCTTTGAGATTAAAGGCTCGCTCAAGCTGGTCATTGCCCATTTCACTTAAGGCACGTTTGAAGTTTGGCTGACTCAATTGCTTGGGTAGGCAAGCAATCAGGGCAGTCATGCGATCGGCTTCAGGGGAAGCGGAAGCAAGATTTTGCGAGGCCACCTCTCCAGAAATGGCTACTCCACTAATAGGCATTGCCAGGGCTGGCTTTAGGGAAAGTCCGGGCAACCAGATTAAACCAATCAACAAACCTGTAAGAAGGGTTCGACGCACCAAACTTAGGGTCCGATTGAAGGATGAACCGGAGACGCCGAAATTCAAAAAACTGTAATTCTCGATCTTTGAGTTACTAGTCATAACAGTGCCTTGTGAAACCTAAAAAAAAACTGGATGACAATGGAAAACTCAGTAGCGGTTATATGACCGAGCCAACACCAAAAACAATTCGCCTGATCAGGCTAAATAATCACTGATGGCTGCCTTAAATTGCGGACTTACAAAAGGTTCCAGAAATGAAGAACACCCTGATTAGACAACAATTCGATCACGACGACAGCCACAAAGCCAATCATGGCTAGACGACCATTCCAGATCTCAGCCTGGGGAGTAAAACCCCAAACCCAACGGTTGCGATCGCTAGAAGCAGAAGCCACTTTAGTAAACGTTGACATGGTAAGTCCTCCAAATGTTGTGCCTGTAAGAACTGGTACAAATGACACAGTTAAATTGCATCCCAAATTAGAGAGCGGCAAAACCTAAATCCAATTTCCACTCATGCTTCAGAATCTCCTGAAACATCGTTTTTTGAAGCATCATCTGTTTGTGCTGCTCAATCAGGAACTCTAGCGCTTGTTCGTGGGATAGATGCTGCACCTGATCTGCAAAGACTCTCAAACTAAATTCCTGATCTAAAGTGAGTTCGATTGATTGATCCATAACGACCTCGTCCCCTCATTGGGATAAAACTGTGAACTTGATAGCAACCTAACCGTCTTGAAACTTCGTCCTGAAATGACTTAGACCACTATGC
>JBAUTA010000984.1:0-14451 GCA_049581985.1 Kovacikia sp. | reverse complement strand
CATACGAATATCGCGCTCGACTTGATTGTTATCAAACGGCACTTAAAAGTTAAATCCTAATCGGAATGATAGCGGTCCGACGGCATTGTTTTAAGTGGTTGAAACAGCGCTCAACCTGGTCGCACTGGCGTTATAGGGCCTTGTCAAACTTACCTCTATGGGATTCACGATCCTTCGGTGGAATCATGATCTGCATCACGGTGCAGTGGATACTCCTATCGTACTCGATCACCCAATCCGCCAAAGGCCGGAAGATTGTTTTGCCAATTTTAGTCATTGCAAAAGTAATCTTTTTTAAGGCTTTTGGACTGCAAGAATCGATTCAATTCGATCGTTCCAGCAGCAACCGTCGTAGCAGGATTCACGTTGGTAGATGAGTGGAGTCGAAGCCCGATCGCCATAGTTGATACAAACATTGCCAGGCTAATATATCGCAATCCTGCTTGGATAGTAAAAGCCTTTCTCGCCAGGAAAAGGCTTTCACCGCTCTGCTTGTTCACAACTGATTTAGGACTGCTATAGCGATCCTATTGGGATCGCTACACATATTTCCTGTTATCTGTGGTTGACAGAAGCCATTGCGTATGTTTCGATTGCAGCATACAGACGAATATCAAAACCTGGATGTTCGTCTCATGGGTAGTACCTTCAAATCTCAGATCACGGTATATCTAGTATGCTGAACCAACCATTGTCGAGGCTTTAAGCAAAAGCTGTTGAGCAATGGCTGGTTCAGCATACTGGCGATGCGCTGATTTGAGGATTAGAGGTAGTGCGTTTGAGACGCTTATCGTGAAGCAGCAAGTCAAAAAATCTCAATTGCAAACGAGATTCCTTGACTGATTTGATAGCCCTTTGCGACCCAATTTGTAATACCAATCGTCCATGCTGACTTGTCAGCATGGACGATTGGTATTACAACGGATTTTTACCGATGAGTCCATAACACAAGCACAACAGGAAAGCTCAACTTAGCGGTGAGTAAGGATTGTGCTGGTGGTGGTGTAAATGCAGGGAGGATACCATGCACAAACTTCTAATGTTCAATCATGAAAAGCTACTACGACAGGCACTGACCCATCGATCGTATATCAACGAAAATCCTGGAGAAATAGGAGATAACGAGCGGTTAGAGTTTCTTGGCGACGCTATTCTCAATTTCCTCAGCGGTGAATATCTGTATCAACGTCATCCCGAAATGGGCGAAGATGAAATGACCCGACGACGATCGGCACTCGTTGATGAAAAACAACTGGCTCAATTTGCAATTGAGGTTGGAATCGACTTCAGAATGCGATTGGGACAGGGGGCAATTAAGGAAGGCGGCTACCAAAATCCAAATCTTCTGAGTAGCACTTTTGAAGCAGTGGTGGGCGCTTATTACCTGGATCATAATCGGCAGATTGAAACGCTCCGCCCCTTGATAGAGCAATTGTTTGATGCGGTGCCCGCGGAAATTGTCGTCGTTCGCTCAACCATAGATTCCAAAAATAAGTTGCAGGAATTTGCCCAGGCCAATGGTGCAACAATTCCTCCTAACTATGTCACCGAAAAGATCGGGGGAACCGATCATTCTCCAGAGTTTATTTCCAGAGTGTATGTCGGGAATCAGCTCTATGGGGAAGGCACGGGACGCAGCAAGAAAGATGCAGAAAAGAAGGCAGCTAATGATGCCCTCACAATGTTGAAAAAACAAGGACGGATTTGAGTTCTGTGAGGGTCGCAGCGGGAAGCTGGCCAAAATCCACCCCCCTGATAGGCTATGTTCTGATCCCGTGTTCTGATCCCGATTCAAATTGAATTCAGGCCAGAGATTTCCTGCAAGGCTTATCTGTAAGGGCTTCCCAAGCTCAAATTGCCAGGCTTCAATCTCCAGCCGCTTGCGGTAGGACGGTTAACCCTTCTGAAAACCGCTGTACAGCACTACTTCTATCAGTTAGGAAGGGGTACAGGGGTGGAACGCCTGGCTGGGGGCGAAGCCCACATACCCCCTTTTCATCCAATCTCCTAACGCCCTTGCGTAGGACTATAAAAGATGGAAGAGAACAGACAGAGGAATTACAATAGCTGAGGATTTCGTCACTGTCTGCGGTTGAGTATGCTCCATCGTTCAATTCGGTTCGACTGTATTTTGCTGAGTGTTGGAATGCTGGTCCCAGGCGCAATCGCCCTGGCAGAGGACACGATCGTTCAACCTGCGAGTTCATCGGGTGAGGCCCCTGCCCCCCTGGCTAATCCAACGGGCGATCTGACTGCTCCCGCCGTCCATCCATCGGATAACTCAACCGCACCACCTGCAAATCCGCCCGATAGTCCCTCCCTGCCACCCCCTAATCCTCCCCAGGATATCTATAGTCAACCAGGCAACATCATTAATTTACATTCAGATCCCTCTGCGCCTCCCCTGAAGCAACCAGCCAGTCCAGACGCTGAAGCCACGCCGGATGTTCAATTAAACCCAAATGCTGAGGCGAAAATTCGGTTAGAAATTCAGCTGAGTCGCCGCCGGGTGGTGATGTATCGTGGCGAAAAGGTAGTTAAGAGCTATCCGATCGCTGTCGGTCGTCCTGGATGGGAAACCCCTAAGGGAACCTATCAGGTTGTGCAAAAAATTAAAGACCCAACCTGGATTCATCCGCTAAAAAAAGGGATTGTGATTCCCGGTGGAGATCCTGAAAATCCCCTTGGTCGCTATTGGCTGGGCTTCTGGACTGATGGTAATAACTGGATTGGGTTTCATGGCACTCCCAACCCTGGATCGGTGGGTAGACCTGTTTCCCACGGATGCATTCGAATGTACAACAAGGATGTCGAGGAACTTTTTAAGCAAGTCAATCTGGGGACTGAGGTGAAGGTTATCCGTTAGCAGATGGTCTTAGAGGAGCGCAAGTCGCCCTCCCCCCTAATATCCTCACTCCAGGTTCAACGTAAAAGCCGTCGTATCCTTACCCGTGTCAAGTTCCCGAAAGTTTTCCCAGCGAGATCTTAAGCCCTGACATTGCTTGTCCGCGTTCGTGAAGACAAATCCTTCACTCGAAATACAGAATGGGTGGCTGCCTCCCCAAACGTAATTGTTATCAGTTGTCGCGTAGTAGTAGTAGTAGCGATTAGTCAGGCTGCTATCAATGAGAGTGCTGCATTCATTTGGTTTGAGCGTTAACCAACCTTCACTTTTCCAGTGGTTCTTGCCATTGGGGTAGGCAACGGCAATTACAGCAGTCCCCCGATCGCTGCGATTACAAACTTTTAGCCCCATTTTGTTAGCATTCGCAAATGCCAGATTAGTCATTACACCGGCTGCCAGGGCAGTCAGACCAATCAACCCATAGAGCTTATTCATGTTCCCCTCCTGAGGAATTTTCCAGATCGGGTTCTCAGGCGCGATCGACTGTTGCTACAGGAAATCGGCAGTTAGATTAAATACGGTTTCGAAACTGGCACCAGGATCTAGATAGAGCAGCCCGTCACCCGTATTGAGCGCATTCCGGGGAGCTGTCCAGGGTTCCAGGCAGTAGAAGTCCTTCCCTTTTAGGGTCCAGAACACAAGGGTTGCAAAAGAATGGCTGTAGTCCAGAGTTAGCCGTAGAGACTGGCTTTTGTCTCGCACAGTGGCAGATTGGCTGGTGACGCCAGTAAAGGCGGCATCAATTTCGTCCTGCCCAAAGTCAAACGTCCCGTTAAAGGGTTGAACCGTTTTTGTCCGTTGATCTTGAAAGCTGCTGGCGGGAATATCAAACTCAAGCTGCGTTTTGTCAGTCACCTGAAAGTAGGGGTGGAAACCAACGGAGAAGGGCATGGGAACCTCCGATCGGTTGGTGTAACGCTGATGGGTTGCGAGCATCCCATTGTGCAGCGTATAGGTGAAAGCAAGCTGAAAGTCAAACGGATAAACGGCGTGGGTTCGTTCATTGGCGTTTAGAACCAGGGTGAGACTGGCGCAATCTTGAGTCACCCGATCCGTCACCTGCCAGGGCAAATCTCGCGCAAACCCGTGTTGCTTGAGGGTGTACGTTTGCCCATTGAAAAGATAAGTGTTTTCCGGGAGATTGCCGCAGATCGGAAACAGAATAGGAATTCCTCCCCGCACCGACAGCGTTGGGTCAGCAAACCGCTCCGCATCCAGATACAGGATATCCCGATCGTGAACCTGCCAGCGGGTGACAATGCCACCTCGCTCCGGCACAATTTCCAGGCTCGCTCCGGTTTCCTGGTTAGACAAAAGGTACGTCGTGTAACGGTCTTGCCGGGTGGCGATCGCAAACATAGGTTTTTTACCAAATAGCAGCTGCCAAAAAAGACACATTGGGAATCAGTGTTGCTCCCACCTGCCCTGGGGTAGACCAATTGGGCTGATTCCCTGGTGTTGAGGTTGCCTGACTGGGGGAGGCAAGCTGGGCAAACGCAATCCGTTCTGCATCCTGTTCCCGCTGCCGATCTCCCAAAGAGGTTAAGGCATCTCCTGACGGAGCTGAAGTCGAGGGCAGCGCAGGCTGCTCAGGGGCCGCCAGGGGCGGGGTGGGAGTGACTGGATGGATAGGCGTCCGCACGGGGGTCTCCAGAAAAGAATTGCCCGTAAGATCGGTAGAGGTTGGAGGAGAAAATTGGGAAACCGTCGGGTCTGCTGCTTCCGTAGCATTGGGCGTTGGCGCAACCGGAGCAGGCATCGGCTCAGAGGGTCCTCCGATCGCAGGGTAGGAAGAATTGGGAACGTCAAACGGGTTCGGTGTAGCCGTATCCGTCGGATTTGAGAGATTGCCAGGGGAGACGGTGGAATCGGTGGAAGGGCCAGAGGTGATGGGGGTGCCGGAGTTAGTCTCCTCTCTGGGAATTTCAGCCTCCTCCTGGCTGTAGGGTTGCCCTTCTGGATTTAGTGCCCCGTTGGAACTAGAGGCTCCATTCTCAGAGGAACCGCCATCCCCAGGATTGGCAGGTTGAGCCTCAGGAGTATAGGCATTATTTTCACTGGCAGCAGGGGGTTGACCTGTCGGATCTGCGCCATTTGCGGAACTGGGCGGCGCGATCGCAGGAGCCGTTGGGTCGGCTGAAAGGGTTGGATCGGTGGCCGGAACGCCCGTATCAGCAGAGGGGGGCGGCGCAACCGTGGGATTCGCCGCATCCGGTGAGCCAGGATAGGGAGCCGGAACGCCCGTATCAGCAGAAGGGGTTGGCGCAACCGTGGGATTGGTTGGCTCCGTTGAGAGGGTCGGGTCAGCGGGCGCAACGCCCGTGTCAGCAGAGGGGGTTGGCGCAACCGTGGGATTCGCCGCATCCGGTGACAGGCCAGGAGATGGGACCGGAACGACACTATCACCAGGGGGGGCTTCCCCAGATGGGGCTGGCCCTGAAGGCGTTGTTGTCAGAGAAGGGGGGGAGGCATTTGGCTCAGGAACTGGCTGTGCTGAGGGAGTGCTTTCGTCGCCAGGAACCGTTGGGGCTGGCGAGGGGATAGCCGCGTCCGTGGGTACGGGTGAAGGAATAGGCGCAACTGAGCCCGGTGAGGCTGGGGTCGCCGCATCCGTGGGAATTGACGGCGTAACGGCTGGCGTTGGGACTGACGGCTCCACTTTCGGAGACAGGCGAGCATCGAGAATAGCGGGCGATCTCATTGCTTCCTTAAAGCTGCTCGATAGATCGTCAATTTGCTTTAAAATCTGCTTTCCCTGGTCGCCGCCCACCACCCTGGGTTGATAGCCGCGCACTTCGACGGGCAGAAACTCTACCTTCATCTGCTTGTCTTTCAATGCCACTTTCAAAACAGCCGTATCGTAGTCGCTGTTGGAATTTCCGCCGAAGATAAAGTTGCCTAACGAATAAGCGATCGGACGCCCCTTATAAATTTCCGCCCCCTGCAAGACATGAGGATGATGACCAACGACCAAATCCGCCCCCTGGTCAATCGTGAAATGGGCCATATCTACTTGCCAATCGGCAGGATGGGTTGCCAGTTCCTCGCCCCAATGAAAATTCACGACAATCCAATCCACCTGATCCCGAATGGATTTAATATCAGCCGCAATGCGGGCTTCATCAGCATAGTTGGTGCCCGCTGTGTTTTTGCCAGCCGCGTGTAAGTCGGCACCATAGTAACCCAGGTAAGCAACCCGCTGCCCCTTGACCTCAACGATATCTGGGCGACGGGCTTCCTTCTCATCTCGCCCCGCACCTATGTGCAGAATACCGGCCCGATCGAGCGTGTCCATGGTTTCCAGCAGTCCCGGCTGTTCGTAGTCCATCGCATGGTTATTTGCCAGCGTTACCAGGTCTACTCCACCTTTCGTCAGGGTCTTAACCGATTCGGGATCCGCCTTAAAGTTAAACTGCTTCCCTTGCTGCGGAATCGTCGCCTTAGTCAGGGGTTCTTCCAGATTCACCATTGCCAGGTCTGCTTTGCGATACTCATCCATGGCCGCAAACCCATGGTCAAAGTCTTTTCCAACTTTGTCTGAGAAAGATTCCCCTAAGGTCACATCCCCAGAAAACATGAGCGTCACTGTAGGATCGTTCGGGTCAGCGACGTTCTTGTCATGCTTCACCACAGGCACCGTTTCTAAAGCCGCCTGAACCTTATCAGGTCTGGGCGAAGCCTGATTACCCGCTTCTGATTGGCTATTGCCCACCTTTTGGGAGGAGGCAACCGCATTCGTTTGGTCTACCGGTGCTTTAGAAAAGCCCAGAACGCAACCAAATAAAAAGGCAAACAGGGGCGCACCGCTCACCAGGAGCGATCGCAGCGTTTTGAGCTGAGTTTTGCGATGGGCCGTCTGCTGGACTTGGAAGCGGAGTGCTTGAGACTGCTGCTGGCGTAAACGACGGGCTGGGGAAGTAACCCGCACAGCCTGTTCCCACAAAATTTGAGGGTCATCGGTATACCGGGCCGCAATCCGAGCACCTTCGATTACCGCAGAATTGAGCTGCCAGATCCGGTGACAGATGTAGCGCACCAGATAATCCTGCCATTGTTCAGGCAGTTCTCGATCTTCCAGGGAGGGCAACTCAACCAGGATTTTTAAGCAGCCAGGGCGGATAGCGCCCACATAGGTATGAATCCCATAGGGAGAAAGGGATTGATTAATCCAATGGGCGATCGCCTGAAAATTACCGATCCGCGCCAGTTCTGAGATCGAGGAATGATGTAAGTCCGAGTTAACCATCGGTGTTAGTCCTCCCTGTCCGCCACGTTCACCGTTTGATACTTCTGTCCGCTTTAAATCTGTCAGCTTAATTAACCCTCAAAAAATATTTTTTGCGGATTTTATAGCTGTCGCCAGCTTGATCAGGACAGAAGATTAAAGGGGGAGTGGGGGCGTTGCCCCCAGTCAGGGGTTTCACCCCTGCACCCCGTCCTAACCAATCGGGCTACGGCTATAACTGCTCAAGGAAATTGACAGAACACTAGTTACCCTCTCTTAAACCACAGTAGAGCCATCTTGCAAACTAATTTTGAGCGTAATCCACCGATTTCTAGTAAAAATTGCTTTTTATTAGAAACCATTGCAGGCTCTCGCAATCCCTAGTAGACCAAAACGAAAGTTTTGGAGGGGGGTTGGGGGTGGGTTCCCCCTTCTGGGAGCGAAGCCCCCACTTCCCCAGGTTGCAAAATTGATGATTTGCAAAACTAGTTCATTAATACTCCATCATTTCCTAATTTCCTTAAAAGATCCAGCTAAACTAAAAAGTTTTTCAGCAGGGGATAGGGGTTAGCTGGGAGGTGCCAGGGCAAGAATAAAAAATAAATCTCTTTTCCTTCCCCCTCCCTCCTCTGTCGTATCCTGACGCACAATCGCAAAATTTAATTGCAAAATTAATTGCAAAATAGAGATAGTTCGCTATTCAGGTCGTTTTCTATGGTTACTTTGCCTCCCAACATTAAAGATCTGCTGTCTGAATTCATCGATCGCTATCGCTCCCAGATTGATTACCTGGCAATTCGGATTGAGGCAGCCGAGGGGGCAGACATTCTGTTGCGGGGAAATCGGATTGAAACGCTGAGTGAAGGAATTTCGATTGGGGGGCATGTCAGAGCCTGTCACAAAGGTGGGTGGGGATTTGCCAGCTTCAACCAGCTTTCGACCTTAGCCGATCGGATTGAAGAGGCGATCGCGGCGGCCCGTTTAGTCGGGGATGAAGAAACCCTGCTAGCTCCCATCCTGCCAATTCAAGACACCTGCATCTTGCCGCTCACAGGGACCGATCCGCGTCATATTTCCCTGAGGGATAAAAAGTCCCTCTGCCAGCACTATGGGGAAATCCTCCGGAGCGTCAGCCCCAAGATTGCCACCACTTCAGTCCGCTACGGCGATAGCGCCCAGCTTGTGATCCTCGCCACTTCCGAAGGCACCTTACTGGAGCAGTCCTGGGTCGATATGGAAATGCGCTTTGCAGCTACGGCTCGGAATGGCGAAACTGTCCAAACCGGACGGGAAACGAATGGATCTCGCAAAGCATACGAAGATCTGGTCGGCTTGGATGCCCAGGTTCGCAGTGCCGCCGAGCGGGCGGTCGAGTCTCTGGCCCTGCCACCTGTGAAAGGAAATACGTACACAGTCGTAATCGACCCCATCCTCTCTGGTCTATTTGTGCATGAAGCCTTTGGACACCTATCAGAAGCCGATATGGCATACGAAAATCCTGATCTACTGGAAGTCATGAGTATCGGGCGCAGATTTGGTCCTTCCGAGTTGCAGATTTTTGATGGGGCGGTTCCAGGGGGGCATCGGGGCAGCTACTTCTACGATGACGAAGGAACGCCTGCCACCACCACCCATTTGATTCAAGATGGGGTGCTGGTCGGACGACTTCATTCCCGTGAGACAGCCGGCAAATTGGGGGAAACCGCTACCGGAAATGCCCGCTGCCTGAACTACCACTATCCTCCGATCGTCCGCATGACCAACACCTGGATCGAGCGGGGAAAAACCCCCGTCAAAGATTTGTTTAGCGGCATTCAAGAAGGCGTTTATGCCCGTAATTGGTTGGGTGGCATGACCAATGGGGAGATGTTTACCTTCGCTGCTGCAGAAGCCTGGATGATCCGTAATGGCGAGATTGCCGAACCCGTAAGGGATGTCACGCTTTCCGGCAACGCCTTTAAAACGCTGGCAGATATTGAAGCGATCGGCGATGACTTTTTCTGGGATGAATCTGGCGGCTGTGGTAAAGGGGGGCAGAGTGGCTTACCCGTTGGCTGCGGGGGACCCAGCCTGCGCATTCGGAATGTGGTTGTGGGGGGAGAGGCAGTGGAGTAGAAAGGCTCAAGGATAAAGGATTAAAAGGGTATTGATATATTTACTTCACCCCCATTTGCCCTCACCTTAAATCCCTCTCCCAGAGCGGGAGAGGGACTTTGACCGCTTCTCCTTCTCCTGTTATGGGCTACGGTGTAGCCCATCTCGTATTCAGCCCAATCATCTACCGGGGGACTTCCCCCCGCAAGGGTCTGGGGTGATGGGGGTAGGTCAATGGGACGAGAATCCAGGGAAAGGATTCAAGCCCAATGCAACTCAGAGTTGAATCTGGTGTGAAAGTCAGGTCATGATCCCGACCCTCGCCTCGAACCGTGAGCCAAAGCCTTCATCCTTTTTCCTTCCCCTCCTCCCCTTTTTCCTTTCCCTCCTCCAGGGATGGCAGTCTTCCCCGGCGTTTGCGGGCTTCCATCGCTCGTTCCAGGGCGCTAAGCAGGCCAGGAGATTCTACCTGGAGCTTCAATAGGAGGCGTTCGCCTTCGGTTATATCGCCAGGATCCTCCCCCGTTTCCATAACGGTCCTCAGTCTGGGGAGGGCGATTTCATCTACCAGCTCAATCAGGCTGTACAGGCAACGGTTAAACTGTCGTTCGGTAAGGGTCGAGTCTTCTAGGGGAAACTCAATAATTGCCCGAATTTCTCCATCGGAGGGGTCATACTCCCATTGCAACATTTTGGTTTCCCAGGAAATGCAGAGCATGGTCTGCAAAATAGCGGATTTGTGGGGATGATCTTTGACACCAGAAAGGATGCGGGGCGCAAACAGTTCAAAAAATTCGCCGTCCTCGTCAAGCTGGATGACAATCAGGAAATCTTCCAGGTTGTCGGCGCGGACTCCTGTCAGAATACGGTTTTGTTCTTTGTCTAAACGATAATTCCAGCCTCTTTTGTCGAGGTAGTCAGCGATTTGTTGCAGGGTTGCGCCCATAGAGATTTCTAGTCCGATCAATGAGTTAAGCGTGTGGCACGGTCAGCTTTTGGGGCTGTTGGGCAAGTTCAAGGTCCACCTGAGTGAAGAGTTTTTCCAGGGTGGAGGAGTTGTCAAGTACAACATTAGCGCGGGCCGCTTTTTTTTGAATCTCCATCTGACTACTGATTCTTGCCTGAGCTTGTTTGAGGTTGATATGATCGCGCCGCATCAAACGCTCTAACTGTTGCTCCGGAGAACATCGGACAACCCAGGTTTCTGTGACCAAATCCGTCATCCGGGCTTCAAACAATAGGGGGATCACCATAACAACTGTAGGGGTGGATTGGGGATCTTCCAGGGGTGGAGTATTGAGCGCCTCTACCAGGCGATCGCGGACATAGGGATGAATTTGCTGTTCCAACCACAACCGCTCTGAAGCACTACGGAAGATGATATCCCCCAATCGTTGACGGTTGAGCGTCTCATCGGACAACAGAATTCCTGAACCGTACCGCTCTACAATTTCCTTCAAAATCAGCGATCCAGGCTCAACGGCTGCTCTGGCATAAACATCAGCATCGAGAACAGGGAGTCGGTGAACGGTTGCCAGATAATCTGACACCGCTGTCTTGCCCATCCCAATGCCGCCTGTCAAGCCAATAATGCGATGAGACTTCTGAGCTTGATTGTTACGCATGTTTATAACCAGCTCCCGCAGATTTAAGCTATCTAAAAAAAGATTCCTCTGATTTTAGAGACTTTGAGAAAGTAAAGAAGGTTCTTAATCAGGATCATTGCCGGGATCGAAAAACACATTTCTTAAAATAAAGCCGAATAAAAAAGCCGATTGCTGCGCTTGGGCGCAGGTTGTCATTCCATGATGATTCTGCCAGTTTTCAGGAGGGTAAACCCGATAGAGGCTAAATCGTGCTCCTAACCTCCGTTGTGGGAGTAAGATGCCTGGTGAGCAAGGGTTTCCAATGAAATTCCCTGGTTCCCAATTCAACTATACTGCCTCAGCCCATCGGCTTGGGGATAAAGGGGGAGAAGGGCTGCTTCCCCAGACAGAGTTTCCAGCGTTCGACCAAGATGTAGGGTAGTAGACCAAAACGGAAGTTTTGAAAGGGGTGAAGGGGTTCCACCCCTGCTTGAGGGCTTCGCCCCCAAACCCCCATGTTGCAAAATTGAGTGTTTGCAACAGTAGTGCCCAGTCGAGCCGCAGCCATACCGGGAAAACTATCGCATCGCTATAGAGAAATCTTGATGATCAATGCTGACTACCGGATCTAGTGTGGAAAACAATCCGCCCTTACAATAGAGGTCGAAACATAGATCGAGCGTATTCAGCCCAGCGGAGGTCACTTAATGTTGCTAAAGTCCACCACCCGTCATATCCATATCTTCACTGCTGTAGTCGAAAACAATGAACTGATTCCCAGTGAAAATGTGCTGACCCTCGATGTTGACCCCGACAATGAGTTTAACTGGAACGAAGATGCGATTCAGAAGGTCTACCGTAAGTTCGATGATTTTGTGGAAGGATACGGCGGGGCAGAATTGACTGAGTACAATCTGCGCCGGATTGGTTCAGATTTGGAACATTTTGTCCGATCGCTGTTGCAAAAGGGCGAAATCTCCTACAACCTCAATTGCCGGGTACTGAACTACAGCATGGGCTTACCCCGAATTGAATCGAGCGCATCCTGATCAAGGAGTTTCAGAATCAAAGAGTTTCAGCAATCTGCAAATGCACCAAGGCTGTGCCAGTTTCACCTGAATAAAAGATTACGATTCGTAAATTCCACTGATTTGGGAATGAAGCCTTGCTGGGGGAGTAGGGAATGGAAGCTTCGCCTCTCAGGGCTTTTGACCTCCACTCCTGGCTACTTTGCAACTTTTGCAGAAGAGAAAAAAATCAGCTGAGTGCTCTGGACTTCAAGATTTTTAACAAAAACGCTCATCAAATCGGTCTAACGTAGCAATTTAGGTGGTTTTGCAGTTCGGAACACAGATACACCCAAAAGTTAACGATAGGTTGAGAGATTTAGCATGAGCAGTAATTTAGCGACCAAGCTGCGCGAGGGAACCAAAAAATCCCACACGATGGCTGAAAACACTGGTTTTGTAGCATGTTTTTTGAAAGGAACGGTTGAAAAGAACTCCTATCGGAATTTGGTGTCAAACCTCTACTTTGTCTACAGTGCCATGGAAGAG
Organism: Kovacikia sp.; assembly: GCA_049581985.1. Classification (GTDB taxonomy): domain Bacteria; phylum Cyanobacteriota; class Cyanobacteriia; order Leptolyngbyales; family Leptolyngbyaceae; genus Kovacikia. The sequence goes on along the minus strand of JBAUTA010000984.1, from coordinate 2,085 downwards.
GAAATGGAAAAGCACAAGCATCATCCGATCGTCTCTAAAATTTATTTCCCCGAACTCAATCGGAAGGAATCCTTAGAGAAGGATTTGACCTACTACTACGGTTCCAACTGGCGGAGTGAAGTTGCTCCTTCGACGGCGGCAACCGAGTATGTAAACCGCATCCGGCAAGTTTCTAATACCGCACCTGAGCTGCTTGTGGCCCATTCCTATACCCGCTATTTGGGCGATCTGTCCGGTGGACAAATCCTGAAAAAGATTGCCCAAACCGGGATGAATCTGACCGACGGAGAAGGAACTGCTTTCTATGAGTTCAAGACCATCTCCGATGAGAAAGCGTTTAAGAACACCTACCGTCAGGCAATGAATGATTTGCCTGTGGATGAAGCAACCGCTGATCGGATTGTGGAAGAAGCCAATGATGCTTTCGGCCTAAACATGAAGATGTTTAAGGAACTGGAAGGTAGCTTGATCCGGGCGATCGGTCAAATGCTGTTTAATTCTCTGACTCGCCGCCGCAGCCGTGGTGCAACTGAATTGGCAACCGCTGACTAGTGGTTTGTTAAGACTGTTTTGCCGGGTTTCCATCTTCAATCTCAAACCTTCAATTTGTATCGAGTCCCGGAGACTTGGTGGTTTCAGAAGACTATCAAGACTTCGGGATTCTTGTTTTAAAGGGGTTTTAAGGGGGAAATTCTTGCTTCTGACGATTTTTGGGTTGGAGTCCCATCCTTTCAGGGCGTAGCATTGAGGCAGGATTTTCGGGTTAAGCAAGGTTTTCTACCCAATGCTGCGCCCCTACGCCAACTTTAAAGGGCTGGGCGTAATTAAACTAAAGATACCAGTGGGGGGTGGAGGGGGTGGAAATCCCCTGGTTGGGGGCACAGCCCCCAAATCCCTGATGACAATTAATTAGGCCGACCTATTTAATTGTTCGGACACTTTAATTGTTCGGACACTTTAATTGTTCGGACACTTTAATTGTTCGGATACTTTGACTGTGCGGATACTTTAATTGTTCGGAGGTGGAACGATCGCCCATGCTTGCAAGTCGATTAGAGGATCGACCACTTCCGTGTTTTTTGTTATTGTCGAAGGGAAGTTTTTACCTTTTGGGCAAGCCCCTGCTGCATTCTGAATAGGTCAAGAATCAACTCCCAGAAGAATTAGGTTGAGCGATCGTGGTTTTTCTACAAATAGTCAGGAAAACTGCCCCAATCAATCGGATTCAATGCTTGAATCGTAGAGAAACTCGATCAAAAGTTTACGTTTAAGTCAACGGGCTTTAATCTCTCATCGGGAGCGTTCCCTCCGATAACGGGTAATTCCACTCACCCACCCTAAACTATGAACTGGTTCGTCATCAGGATTCAGGAAGTCTTCTCAGAACTCTCCAATTTTTTTGCCACTCCCATGTTTGAGATTGGCAACAAGCAGTACTCCCTCAGTCTGCTTTTGACCCTGATCCTGGTGATCATTACCGTTTTTTGGGTTTCCCGCAGCTTGAGTAACTGGTTAAAGCGGGGGGTGTTCATTCGCCTGGGGTTGGATCGAGGCACCCGTGAAGTCATTGCGTCCCTGATTCAGTATTTGCTAACGGTTCTAGGATTGATCATCGTCCTCCAGACGGCAGGCGTTAACTTAAGTTCGCTCACCCTGTTTGCAGGAGTCCTGGGGATTGGGATTGGCTTTGGGTTACAAAATCTTGCCAGTAACTTTATTAGTGGTTTGACGCTGCTCGTTGAGCAACCCATTCGAGTTGGGGACTTTATCGAAGTTGAGAACCTGTTAGGAACGGTCGAGAGCATTTCCATTCGATCGACCACTGTTCGGACCCAGGATGGGGTGTTTGTGATCGTCCCTAACATTCGCTTTGTTGAGCACAACGTGGTCAACTGGAGTTATCGCGATCCCCGTTGCCGGATTCATGTTCCGGTTGGGGTTGCCTATGGAAGCGATACGCTCCTGGTTTCCGAAGCGCTGTTAGAAGCGGCCCGTCAAGATCCAAAGGTGTTGAATGATCCTGCTCCGAGAGTCTGGTTTAAGGGATTTGGAGACAGTTCCTTGACGTTTGAGCTGCTGGTCTGG
>JBAUTA010000983.1:0-10020 GCA_049581985.1 Kovacikia sp. | reverse complement strand
ATCCATACAATCTGGGTGGTCAGGTCAATCAGAATCGTACAATTGAACTGGCCCAAGGCGAATATTTTAAGCTGGCGGCACATGATGATCTGCTTGCTCCAGAGTTTCTAGAGAAGTGCGTTGCAGTCCTGGAACATAACCCTTCTGTGGTTCTAGCTTATCCCAAGACGAAAGTTATTGATCAAAATGGAAGTTTTTTGGCCAGTAATGAGGACTATGTCCAATCAACCAATGCAAATCAGAAGATGAGAACTGAATTGGAAAAGACCCATGAGCGTTTTCACGACCTTAGCTGTAATCTTTACTCTTGTTATCAGATTTTTGGGGTAATGCGTACTAGCGCGCTCAAGTCGATTCCGAGTTTTGGCTCTTATGCAGGATCAGATAAAGCATTCCTTGCAAGAATTAGCCTCTTGGGTCGATATCATCAGCTTCCTGACTATCTCTTTTTTTTAAGAAGACATTCAGGCCAATCCATCAATATAGGTATACGTTCTTGTTATTTATATAACATTTGGTACGATACTTCGAATCAGGGGAAGATTGTGCTGCCAGCCTGGATGGCTATTGGTGAATATCTTTCTGCCATTAGGCTGTCCCCATTAAATTTGCAAGACCGAATTCGCTGTTACCTGGAAGTCTTCAATGTGATGTTAGTCTCTAGTGACAGGTTAATCAAGGACTTGTTTGTTGCGACTCTTCAAGTTGCCGAGAGAGCTATTAGTGATTTAATGTAGTGGCGCGATCCAGAATTAGAAAACCCATTGCTCTTCAACCGCTATCCAAAGCTGAGAAAGAAGCAAAGTAAGACAATTTGACACACTACCTTATTGATTTTGGACTTAAAATTATAGGATCTTTTTGCCAGTCAAGAAGAGTATTGCCAATGAGGGAGTGAAGGTTTTACTTCACTCCCTCATTGGGCGTTTTTATGATTGAAACTTAGATTGGCTTTTAGAGCTTGGGTAAGAGATTATTTCAAGGAAGCGATTTTGCTTTGTTAAAGAAGCGTTGAACGGGTTTAGCAAACGCTAGATTAATGGTTACGGAGATTAGCAAAATGCGGACCAGTAATTCAAAGAGGGCTTTTGTCACCAAGTCTGAATAGCTTGAGTATCCATAGGAATAGGGTTCCAATGCTCCTTCCCAACCGTAGTAGGGCGGGGGGGGTAACGCTTGCCTGAATAGCAGAGCACGGGAGACTACCTGGATATAGTCACTTCGAAGAATTAAGCCGATCGTAATTACGGTTAAAACGACAACTCCAAACCACTTGCCGTATTTTCTCCCTTTTTGTAGTCCCCAAAATGCGACCACCAGCATGATTAGGAAACCGCTGGAAAGTGCAGTTTCTATTAGCCCTTTGACGGACCAACAGAGCGTAGCCTTCCCAGATAAAAAACATTCGAACACACGCAGAATTGTTAAACAAATTCCAGGGATTAACGTGAATAATACCAGGATTTGTGTTATCCAGACACTTAGAGGGCGTTTAACTTTACCATTCATTGCGCTCAAACCCTGAATGTTGATCACGTCATTTTCTTCCTACGCACCGGAGGGTTCGGTATCCGTGAGTAATATCGATTCTTTAAAACCGATTTTGAGTTGGTTTGAGAAGCAGGGTTGGCAGCCGTTGTCATTTCAAAAGAAGACGTGGCAAGCCTATTTGGCCGGCAACAGTGGCATGATTCAGGTACCGACGGGATCGGGAAAGACTTATGCAGCGGTAATGGGACCGATCGCAAAGATGCTGCGCTCGCCTGCTAAAGGGCTTCAACTCCTCTACATCACGCCGCTCCGGGCATTATCCCGAGATATTGAACAATCGATCCTGCGCCCGATTCAAGAAATGGGCTGGAATCTGCGCGTAGAATCCAGGACTGGCGACACCAGTTCCGCCAGAAAAACCCGGCAGCTCAAAGCCATGCCAGATATTCTAATTACAACGCCAGAATCTCTTTCCCTAATGATTTCCTATGCAGGGGCAAAAATGTTATTTAGTTCCCTAAAAGGGGTGATTCTGGATGAATGGCATGAGCTATTGAGTTCCAAGCGCGGCACCCAAGCGGAACTGTGCCTGTCTCAACTGCGGGGGTTGCGACCCGATCTGCAAACCTGGGCAGTTTCAGCGACCTTAGGAAATGTGCAGGAAGCGGCACAGACAGCGGTGGGCTTGAATACTGAACCAGTCATTGTGCAAGCGAACTTAAACCGACAGACTGTGATTCAAAGCATTCTGCCGGAATCGGTGGATTCGTTTCCCTGGGGCGGACATTTAGGATTGCGAATGTTTGAGGAACTGGTGGCAGCGCTGGATATAGGGAAATCAACGCTGATCTTTACGAATACGCGCTTTCAGTCAGAACGATGGTATCAGGCATTGTCGTTTGCTTTGCCTGAGTATACCGATCGCATCGCATTGCATCACGGCTCGATCGATGTCAAAGAGCGGCAGGCGATCGAAGCTGGACTCAAGGCTGGAGAGATTAAATGGGTGGTCTGTACTTCATCGCTGGATTTGGGAGTAGATTTTCAGCCCGTGGAACGGGTGGTGCAAATTGGCAGTCCTAAGAATCTAGCCCGCTTATTGCAGCGGGCGGGGCGATCGGCGCATGTTCCCCAGGGCACCTCGGAGGTCTTCTTCCTGCCTACGAATGCGCTAGAACTCCTGGAAATCTCAGCCTTTCGCAACGGATTAAAGGCAGGGGATATGGAAGCGAGGCATCCGCTCAACAAACCCTATGATGTATTGATTCAACATCTGGTTACCTTAGCCTGTGGAGATGGTTTCAAGGCAGAGGAAACGTTGAAAAATATCCGATCCACGGTCTCCTATGCCCACTTAACCGATGCGGAATTCGACTGGATGGTGGAATTCATTACCCAGGGCGGCAAGAGTTTAAATGCCTATCCCCGCTACAAAAAAGTGGTCCTGGAGAACGGCGTTTATAAAGTAATGGATGCCCAAATCTCCCGCCTGCACCGCATGGGTATTGGTACGATCACATCCAATCAAGCGGTTCAGATTCGGTATATGAATCAGACTAAGATCGGATCTGTGGAGGAAAGCTTTATCTCCAAAATGAAGAAGGGGGATGTATTTTTCTTTGCTGGCAAGCAACTAGAATTTTTCATGATCAAGGACATGGTGGTTTATGTGAAATCCACCAAGAAGAAATCCACTGTAATTCCGACCTGGGCAGGTGGCAATTTAGCTATTTCTGATTCCTTAAGCACCCATTTAAGAAAAGAGATTGAGTCTTCCAGGAACCCTTCTAATCTGAATCGGGAACTCGATCGTATTCTCCCCATTCTGTCTGCCCAGGAACGAATCTCCCACCTACCAGATACCAATGAGCTGCTAATCGAATGCTGTAAAACCCGTGAGGGTCAACATTTTTATGCTTTCCCATTTGAAGGACGATTTGTTCATGAAGGGTTGGGATTTCTGTGGGGCTATCGGTTTGCCTATCAAAAGAATGCTACTTTTACTATTTCAGTGAATGATTATGGGTTTGAGATTTTGGCCCCAAAGGACTATCCATTTAAGGAGCTATTTTCTAAACAGTTTTTTAGTCTCGATTCCTTAATAGAAGACATCAAAGCAAGTCTAAATATCTCTGAGTTGATTGGTCGCAAATTCCGAGGAATTGCCCAGGTTGCTGGTTTGGTTTTCAAGGGATATCCTGCTGCTAAAAAGACCTCGAATCAGCTTCAGATTAGCTCCTCCCTGATCTACGATGTGTTTACAAAATATGAGCCAGAGAATCTGTTGTTGAAACAGGCAGAACAGGAGGTATTGGCAGAGCAGTTGGAAGCGCATCGATTGGCTATTACCCTCGATCGCCTCAGCAAATTAACCCTTGTCTGGAAAGAAACAAAGCGTCCCTCCCCCTTTGCCTTTCCCCTACTGGTTGAACGGCTTAACTCACGCATGTCCAATGAGAGTTTGCTAGAGCGGATTGAACGCATGAAGCAACAGTGGGAGAACAAATGATCTTTAACCAGTCAGAATTTGATCTCCGCTGCGAGTGGGGCGAACAGGGCGTTACACAGCTTTCAGCAAGCAGTCATGCCATGATCATTGTCGATGTACTGTCATTCTCAACCTGTGTAGAAATTGCAACGAATAAGGGAGCGATCGTTTTCCCTTACCGATGGCGAGATGAATCAGCCCAGGTTTATGCCCAGGCTGTCAAAGCTGAGTTGGCCAGTCGCGATCGCGCTGCCAAATTTTCGCTGTCCCCTGCTTCATTGATGCAGATTCCTGCTGGAACCCGGCTTGTTCTGCCTTCTCCCAATGGTTCGACATTGACTTTAAGCACCGGGCAGACGCCAACTTTAACGGGCTGTTTGCGAAATTGTGCAGCGATCGCCCGATTTGCTCAAACCTATGGTTCTAAAGTTTCTGTAATTCCGGCGGGTGAACGCTGGCCCGATGGTAGTCTGCGCCCAGCCTGGGAAGATTTGATTGGGGCAGGGGCGATTCTCAGCTATCTGGATGGTTGTCGTTCTCCTGAAGCAGAAGCGGCGATCGCCGCATTTCAACAGGCAAAAACCCACCTGGGCAATGCATTGAAGCAATGTAGTTCTGGTAAGGAGCTAATCGCACGGGGATTTGGGGCTGATGTTGAACTTGCAGGTACTTTGAATGCCAGCGATTGCGTATCCTTATTACTGAACGGTGCGTATGTCAAACAGCACAACTGAAGGAGTTTAGGAAAGCGTTATGTCAATTCAAGTGTATGGAATTCCCAATTGCGGTACGTGTAAAAAAGCGTTTAGTTGGTTAAGCAGCAACAACGTTGAATATGAATTCATCAATACGAAAGAAAACCCGCCCAGTCAAAAGATGATTCAGGGCTGGGTCGAAGCGCTGGGTTCTAAACCGATGCGAAATACCTCTGGGCAGTCTTACCGGGCATTGGGCAGCGAGAAAGATGGCTGGACAGATGACCAATGGGTTGAAGCCTTTGCGAAGGATGCCATGCTGCTCAAGCGTCCGCTATTTGTCAAGGATGGGGAAGCGGTGCTGGTTGGCTTTAGAGATAGGGATGAAGTGATCCGCCAAAAGCTAGAGGTTTAGGGATTCAATCCACAAAATGCAATTTCATGCTTTTCGTTGTTATTACGAGTAAATAACCAGGAGCCTACGATTAAATAACCAGGAGCCAGCGATCGATTGGAACGCTTTGCTGATCCGACGAGCGATCGATTGGAACGCTTTGCTGGATCCGATGTACCACCGTGCCGCATTCCTAAATATCTCCTTCACCCTCAAATAAAGTCTTTAATGGCAGCGCATTAATTCCATGAATCTCGCTGAGATAGCGGGAAAGCACTTCCGATTGCCCATGAGTCACATAAACCGTGGTTGCCCCTGTTTGCAAAACAGTGTTAACTAAACTTTGCCAATCGGCATGATCCGACAGCACGAATCCCCGCTCGTAGCCGCGTCTGCGGCGGGCCCCCCGAACCGCCATCCAACCCGATGCAAAAGCAGTTTGGGGATGGGAAAATCGTTTCATCCAACTGGAACGGTGACCAGAGGGAGGAGCCAGGATTAGATCGCCTTTAAATTTATAATCACGGGGCATTTCGGAGGCCGGAAGGGTGTTAATCATTTCTATGCCAGCCTGCCGATAAATTTCTGTCAGAACGTGAATTGCGCCGTGAACGTAAACGGTCTTGTTAGTAAACTTGCGAAGTTCACCCAACACCCGCTGGGCTTTGCCAAAGGCATAGCAGAATAGGAGAGACGGTCGCTCTGGATCGCTCTGCCACCAATCGTAAATATGCCCGCAGGTTTCCTCGCCGGAATCCCACTTGTAAATTGGTAAACCAAAGGTCGCTTCGGTGATAAAGGTGTGGCAGGGAACCACTTCAAACGGAGTACAGGTTGGGTCATAGCAGCGTTTGTAGTCACCTGAAATGACCCACACTTCATCCTTGTGTTCCACGCGGATTTGGGCAGAGCCGAGGACGTGTCCGGCAGGATGGAAGGATACCCAGGTATTGCCGAGTTTGATTTTTTCGCCGTATTCAACACCCTGGAGATTGGTTTGATCGCCCAGCCGCTTTCTCAAAATCCCCTCTGAAATACGGGTAGCCAAGTACCTGGAAGAACCAGAGCGGGCATGGTCGGAGTGGGCATGGGTGATGAGGGCAACCTCGACCGATCGCCACGGGTCAATAAAGAAACCACCCTGTTCACAATAAAGACCGTCTTGCAGAACTGTAATTAATGACATGGATGACTCCTATCTCAGATTTCTGTTCTAATCGCTATCACCAGCTTGATCAGGACATGGGAAGCACCCAAGCTGTTTGCTCCCAGCGATCGCAGTTGAGCCTCTAACGGTTTGCGCTTCAAGGTGGCGGTAGTTCTGGAACGGCTTTGGGGGGAGTGGGTGAAACTGGACGATCTCTCTTAGGGGTGTTTGGCGCGGTTGCCGCAGGAGAAGAGGGATACTTCAAGCGATAGAGTTGGTCGGTCCATTGATCGATGCGGCGGCGGGCTTCATCATAGAGACTGCCAGAGGGGGACACTTCGTAGGCTTCCTCAATGCCCGCTTGCAAGGAGGTTTGATCACCCTTGTTGGCTAAAGTAATGGCTTGATCGAGGTGGCGGCGGTCTTCCAATGCGCCCATTTGCTGTTGCCAGGTTTCGATTTGCTTCTGAGCTTCTTCATAGGCCGGTGTGCCATAGTAAATCTGTTGCGCTTCATCGATCGCCTGTTTCAAGCTGTTTGGCGTTCCTGAACGGGCCAGATTCTGGGCTTTTTCTAAGCGCTTGGCTGCTTCTGCTTGATCGTTACGATCCCCATCTATTCTTGAGTTTGGCTTGGGTTTAGCGGTACTTGCCTGAGATCGTTGCTCTTTTGCTGCCTGTAGCTCATCAATCACTTCCTGATACTTTTGGACCCAATGGCGGTTTCCCATCGTCAGTAATCCTTTGGCAATGCGTAGGCTAGAATTCCAGTTTTGCTGGCTAATCTCAGCTTTCGCTTGATCGTAAGTCTCCTGTGCCTTGTCCCAGGTGTCCTTCCAATGCGTAATCCGCTCCTGGGCAGAGGTATAGGTTTTCGTATTCATCGGAATGATGCGAGCAGCGCCCAGGGCAGCATCCAGATCTCCTTCCTGGTAAAGCTCTTCCCCCAGATTCAGGAGATCCTGAGACCACTGTTCAATACGGCGATCGCTCACTGCCCGTAAAGGATCCTCTTCGGGAACCGATCTTGCTAACTTGATCGCATCCCGCAAGTCTCCCACAGTCTGCTTTCTAGCAATTTCGTCAGCACAATAGAGACGGACAGAAAGGGAATCACTGGTTGCCGCTGCTTCCCGGCAGTCAGGCAGTTCTGCCAGCCCTAGTAAATGTCTGACTGCCCAAATACCTGCAATGCCAGGTAAGAATAACACTGCTCCAATTCCTAACCCAAGCACTCCCAGGCGCAGCCAGAGGGGCATCCTCAAAAACTTTGCATAGGCAAATCTGACCGGGTTGCGCTTAAATGACTGAGGAATAATTTCTGGTGAGGGTTCACGCATAGAAGCATTTGTATCCGGCTTATCTTCAGCTTAAGGTTTTCTTTACTGCGATTTTCATCTATCCCTTGTATCTTGGCAGTTGTTCTGACTGTTTAGAGAACTTCCAGATTGGGCATTAGCCTAAATCATCGCCTGAAAATGGGTGAATCTAGACAGGTTGTAATGGAGAAAAACGTCATGGGTTGGTTACAGAGAATTTTTGGTCAGGAAAAGCCCCAGGGGGCTGAGGTGAATCCTGCGCCGGCTCCATCTAGCGAAACTGAGACCATTCCCCCTGAGCGGTTAGGATTGAACGGTGAGTATGACCAAAGTGGGCTTGCGAAGCGGGTTGCACTGGCATTCGACCAGGACGATACGCTGGATGATCTGGAGACCCTTTGGGTCGCACAGTTGGGAACTGTGGTTGTCCTGAAAGGAAAGGTTCCGAGTCAGGATTTTTTAGATACGGCGATCAGCATTGCTAAGGGCGTGAATGGTGCAACGGATGTAACCACAGATGAGGTGACGGTTGGGTAGATCCATTTTCAGATCCTAAGGGCTTCAGATCTAAGGGAGCGTGAGATTTTTGCGATCGCCAAGCGCTCCTTTAACCATCGCCAGCTTGGCTCAGGCGCATTGAGACTGAATCCTTTGCCTGGATTCTTGTCCCATTGACCTTACCTCCATCCCCCCACCCCCCGAAAGGGGCTGGGGGGAGTTAGGGCCCCGCGAGGCGGGGGACAATGGATTTTCTGTGGCCCAGCGTCACGGAAGATCCATAGCAGGAGGGAAGTCCCCCGGCAGAGGATTGGGTTTAACCCAAGATGGGTATATACCGTAGGACATCGGGGAAGGGAAAAAGGCGGAGGTAATGCCCGACCAAGAATTCCACCATTCGACTGAGAGGCTCGACGAGCCCTAAATTGAGCCGATCGTGTCCCAGCCCCGATACCCCCTCCGCTCCAACGGGGCTGCGGCTTCCTGCCCAATCAAAGGGTTGAAAGATCGTATTCAGAAATACAATTTCGTTTAAACTACAGTTACATTCATCTGGCTGTTACATTCATCTGAACTATTGATCAACCTTATTTCAATAATGACCTTACCCCTATGAACAACCCTTTCAATTCTCGTCAACTGGTTGCGCTTGTTGCTCTATCGGCGGCCTTCATGCTTGGTAGCTGTGCCAAGAAGGAAGATCAGGCTGCCATGGCCCCTTCTGCAACTCCCTCATCGGCGATGGCTCCCGCCTCTCCGTCTGCTTCCCCTTCGGTTGCTGCTACCTCCTCTCCTATGGTAATGGCCTCTCCTGGGGCAAAAACAGCACTTTCGGCAGAGGCTCAAAAGCTAGGGGTAAAACCGGAGACCGAAACCACTTGCCCAACGAATGCTCCTGTGAAAGGCAATGTTACTAAGAAACGCGGGGATCTCTACTTCACAGCTAAGTTTCCAGATTACAAAGCCGTGAAGCCAGAAATCTGCTTTAAAGATACGGAAACGGCTGAAAAAGCTGGTTTCAGGGCACCTAAGGCGCAGTAGGTGCAACGTTTTGTTCTACCTTGATTGGACTGGATCCGGGAAAAGAGGATTTTTGAAGCTGGGTACGTCTGCAAAAATCCTCTCAAACAACCCACCTGTCCCTGATTCCGTATAACATGGGGTGTGCAAAACGAGAGGACTCTAACCTGTTATGCCCCATGCTTGCGTCATCGGTCTTGGAAAATCGGGAGTTGCTGCGGCTCGATTACTCAACCGTGAAGGTTGGCAGGTGACGCTCTCCGATCGGGGCCTATCTGACTCTCTGCAACGGCAACAGCAGCAACTTGCAGCAGAGGGAATTACGGTGCGTTTGGGTGATTCCTTCGATCCTGCTAGAGTGGGGGATGCCGCTGTAGGGGATGCGAGTGCCCTGCCCTGCCAATTGGTAGTTGTCAGTCCTGGTGTTCCGTGGGATAGTCCGGGATTGCTTCGTGCCAGGGAAATGGGGATTGAGACGATCGGTGAAGTAGAACTGGCATGGCGGCATCTGCGGCACATTCCCTGGGTCGGAATTACGGGCACAAATGGTAAAACCACCACAACTGCGCTGATTGCAGCCATTTTTCAGGCAGCGGGATTCTATGCTCCGGCCTTTGGCAATATTGGCTATGCCGCCTGTGAGGTTGCGCTGGCAGAGAAACAGCCGGACTGGGCGATCGCCGAACTGAGCAGCTACCAGATTGAAGCCTCTCCCACCCTTACCCCCCAGATTGCCGTCTGGACGACTTTTACGCCCGATCACCTGAACCGCCACAAAACCCTGGAAACCTACTATAGGATTAAGGCACATCTGCTCGGCCAGGCAAAGCAACAGGTGTTTAATGGAGACGACCCCTACCTGCGGAATGTTGGCAAGCTGATGGGCGCACCAGTCCGCCCCGATGCCTGCTGGACCAGTGTGAACGGTAAAGCCGAACTGATGGGGGATGCGGATCAGGGGGTTTATAT
>JBAUTA010000982.1:0-3022 GCA_049581985.1 Kovacikia sp. | reverse complement strand
GCGAAAACTCAACCTGTGATTTCTGCCCGCAACCTCAACCACTACTTTGGCGAAGGAGACCTGCGAAAACAGGCATTGTTCAACATCAATCTGGACATTCATGCGGGTGAAATCATTATCATGACCGGGCCATCCGGTTCTGGAAAAACCACCTTACTCACCTTGATGGGTGGCTTGCGTTCGGCTCAGGAAGGCAGTTTGACCATTCTGGGACAGGAGCTATGTGGTGCCAGCAAAGATGAGTTAACCTACCTGCGGCGCAACATCGGCTATATCTTCCAGGCTCACAATTTGTTGACCTTCCTCACGGCTCGACATAACGTCCGCATGTCGCTGGAACTGCACGATCACTATCTGGATCAGGACATGGATCGACTATCGGCTGAGATGCTGAACACGGTTGGTCTGGGCCATCGCGTGGATTACTACGCCGATAGCCTCTCCGGTGGACAAAAGCAACGCGTGGCGATCGCCCGTGCCCTGATCAGCCGTCCCAAAATTGTTCTGGCCGATGAACCCACGGCTGCTTTGGATAAAAAATCGGGACGGGCTGTGGTGAACCTGATGCAAGCGCTGGCAAAAGAACAGGGCTGCACTATCCTCCTTGTCACCCACGACAACCGCATTCTGGATATTGCCGATCGCATTGTCTACATGGAAGACGGTCGTTTGGCTGAAAATCCCAACGTCGCTGCCGCTGTCGAATAGTCGCATAAAGACACAACCCATAACCGTGAGATCGATAACAGTGAGATAGTTATGCTGAAATCCCCTTTGCAACTGCCCAACTTTCGCTGGCTCTGGTGCGGACAAACGCTGATTTTTGGCGCGGCTCAGTTCTGGTTTGTAGCCCTAACCTGGCTGGTACTGGAAAAAACAGGTTCAGGCATTGCCCTGGGAACGGTCTTGATGGCAGCGGCCATTCCCAGGGGTGTGTTGATGCTGGTCGGTGGTGCCGTGAGCGATCGCCTATCTCCTAACCTGATCGCTGCCATCTCGACGGTCACCAATACGATTCTGATCGGGTTGCTCACGCTGATGTTAATGGCAGGCCAGTTTCACCTGCACGGAGTGATCGCCATTTCGGCCCTATCCGGTGCAGCCGATGCCTTTTTGTATCCCGCGACGCTGGCCCTGCTGCCCCGCATGATTCGCAAAGCGCGGTTGGGTCAGGCCAATGCCTGGATGCAGGGGAGTGAACAGATTACCAATGTGATCGGTCCCGCCACCGCAGGGTTGGCGATCGGCACGCTCGGTCTAACTGCTGCCTTTGCCTTGAATACCGTCCTGTTTGAGATCGGGGCAGGCTGCATCTACCTGGTGCGCATCCGCTCCAAAGCTGTCGCGCTATCGGTCGAACCCCAAGCCCTTACCAGTGGCATTGGGGAAGGTCTGCGCTATGCCGGTCAACATTCTGGCATTCGGATCGGCTTGCTGCTGATTGCCATGATTAACTTTGCTATTTTGGGACCGATCGTAGTGGGCGTTGCCGAGTTAGTCACCGTGCGGTTTGGGGGCGATGCCACAACCTTTGGCTACCTCCAATCGGCCTATGGGGTGGGAGCCTTATTCGGCGTGTGGATTGCAGGTCAACTGAGCGCAATTAAGCAGCTTAAAACCCCGTTGGTGCTGCTGGCGGCAGGACTGGGACTGGGACTGATGGCGCTGGGCTTTGCCACTCAATCCTGGATCGCTGCAAGCATCATCATCTTGATGGGCATCGGTGGCGGTATTGTCGGCGTGCTTGGACTCACCTGGTTACAACAGGAAACGGCGACTTCCATGCAGGGACGCATGATGAGTTTGGTTATGTTTGCATCGGTTGCCCTCGATCCCTTCTCCCAAGCCATCTCAGGTGTGCTGCTAGAAATCAATTTGACTGGCTTATTTATCGCAGCAGGCATCACAATGCTGCTAACCGCCGGGATATCATCGCTCAGTCAAACCCGCGATCGCGACCGCCCCTAAAACTCAAGCAGCAGCCCTCACAATTTTGCAGGGATTGTCTCAAAGACAATCTGCGACTCCTTAGGAGCTTTCTAGTAAACAAAATACTCGTAGACAGGTTACCTACCTCTGAAGATACAAGGGGCAGATTTGGCACTCAAGCAAGCGCTTGAATGCAAAGACTCTGGCAAAACCTGCCCCTACCAATCCGGTTCATTCTTGCTTGGAAATCTCCTAAAGTGCTCTATTCCGCTTCTCGCCCTTCCTATGATCTAGGGATTTGAAAAGCGCTAAATCCGCGATCGCTCCAACGCTGCATTGTAAATCCTCTGATTTGTCTCAGCCGACTTGAACAGATCCACCACAGGCTGGGGATAATCGCCACCGATTTGAACATTGAATCGATGTTGCTCTACAGGAAGCAGTTTCCAGGGTTCATGGATTTTTGCCGCAGGCACGGTTGCCAATTCTGGTAGCCAGTATTTCACATATTCCCCATCTCGGTCATAATCCCTGGACTGCTTCAGAATATTGAAAAACCGAAAGCCACGGGCATCGTTACCCACACCAGCCGTATAGTTCCAGTTGCCGTAGTTACTGCACACGTCATAGTCAATCAACAACGACTCAAACCATTCCGCGCCCATCCGCCAGTCGATTCCCAGATTCTTGGTCAAAAAGCTGGCAACGTTCTGCCTGCCCCGATTCGACATAAACCCCGTCGCCGCCAGTTCCCTCATGTTGGCATCCACCAGAGGAAAGCCCGTCTTCCCTTCTCGCCAGAGGTCGAATCTTTGCCAGTCCTGCTTCCAGGGAACCTCGATGCCCTGCAACCCGGAGGGACGAAAGATCGCGTTACCATGCTTGGCGCAAATCAACCGGAAATAGTCTCGCCACAGCAACTCAAACACCAACCAGTAGGTAGAATCATTCTTCACCCGTTGAGATTCATACTGCTGCACCTGGTCGTAAATTGTGCGTGGCGACAGGCAGCCCAAGGCTAACCAGGGAGAGAGCTTAGAAGAATAGTCTGTCCCCAACATGCCATTACGAGTTTCTTTGTAAGTTTTGAGGC
>JBAUTA010000981.1:0-1986 GCA_049581985.1 Kovacikia sp. | reverse complement strand
CTGGTTTGAGTCATGATTTGGATTCCAGAGTTGTTTGGTTCTGAGCATGGCCCAACATCTGACTAGCAGCTTTCGTGCCAGAGCAACAATGGCGGTCTTCCGGCGAGTTTTCTGTCCACCACAAATCCGCTCAAAAGTTTGCTGTGCCCAAGGGTTAAAACGTAACAACATCCATGCCACTTCGACTAATGCACCTCGCAGTAGCCTTGAACCTCTGCGCGTAATTGCGCCTAATCGATTGGTTTGCCCGGATTGGCGCTGGTCTGGCCCCAATCCCGCATAAGCAGAAACTTGGCGAGCATTGGCAAAGCGTTCCGGTTTGTCCAACGCTGTCACAATCACCTCTGCGGTTCGTCGTCCAACGCCTGGAATCGTCATCAGCAGTTGAACTCGTTCTTCTTGTTTGGCGAGTTGATTGAGTTGCTTCTCAACTTGGTCGTGTCGCTCTTCCAACGCATCGAGCAGGGTCGATTCCATATCCAGTTCTCCTTTCCATAACTCGTTAATCCCACACTCGGCTAATGGTTTGCGGTGTTTGCCCAATTCTGCGAGTCCCTCAAGCGTCCAAGCTTTGGCTCGAGCAGGCATCGTTAACCCCTGTGCCATCAAGAGCGCCCGAATGCTGTTCCTGATTTGGTTCATGCGCCAAACCAGGGTTTTGCGGTATTTCACCAAGCGTCGGTACTGGCGAGTTTGGGGGGCAGGAACATAAACAGGGCTAATTTGCTCAAGCGCAGCGAGTTTAGCGAGTTTGAGCGCATCATCCTTGTCCGTTTTGCGCTTCACGTTGCGCCATTGCCACGCTTCTTGATTGGGATTGGCAACCAAAACTTCGTAGCCATGCTCCTGGCAAATATCATGCACCCAGTTGCTGTTGGTGCAGGTTTCAATTACCACCTTCTGGGGTTGTTTCCGTTGCAGCAAGTCTGCCAGGGCAACTTGTTGCATCGCGATCGTCTCGTACTCGGCTTGCTTGGTTTCGGTATCGAACAAACAAGCCACGCTCTTGAATTTTCCCAGGTCAATTGCGAGAATCTTCATACTAGCCTCCGAGATTTATCGTTGAGTGGAAGTGAAACATCCTATCCTCAGGGTATCGGAGGTTTCTTCTTGCCTCTCACGGCTTGCATAGATTCTCTTAGTTATCGGTGGGGGCGCAACTAAAAGTTAACGTATTGGTGTTCTAGCTGAGGTCATACATGAACCTACAAAATTTGAAATGGACAAAGAACGTAAAGCCAAAGAATGAGGAGAATTGGGCTTACCAAGCTTTCAAGGTCGGAAACCTTTTTAAGCTAGCTTGGAAAGATGATGAAGGTAATGCAAACAAACCGCAGCGAGGAGATCTGATTCTGATTCGCCAAAGTGGCTATGTTACGCATCTTGTAGAGATACTTGATTACGAGTCAGAGCGTGAGAAGTAGCAAGGTAATTTCAACATCTATCGAATTGTTGAAGTGCTGTGGGTGATTGATTGGCAAGCTCTGCCAAGTTCTGCAAAAGCAGATGAGGTATTTGGTTATTCGGTGAAAGCCTATCAAGGTGGGGATGTGATGTTTTTGGAGATGATGCCCACTTTTCAACAACATTGGCAGGATCAGGACGGTCTACCTGCTTTTCAAGAGCGTGTTCGGGCTATGCTCAATCTGCCTGAGAGCAGCGATAATGGATAAGATGAGTATAAAGTTCTGAGTGGGGTAGTGATGACTGAGTTGCTTGAGCGTGCGATCGCCAGGTTACAAGCCTTACCTGAAAGCGAGCAGGATGCAATTGCTGCAATGATTTTGGAAGAGATAGAGAACGATCAACGTTGGGATGAATTATTCTCTCGCTCACCCAATATGCTTGCAAAACTGGCTGCTTCTGCAATGGCTGAGTACCGTGCAGGTCAAACTCGAGAACTTGACCCAGAGGCGCTGTGAAATCGCGCACCACTACCGAGTTCCGTAAATTGTTTGCAGATCTACCTGCGCAGGTTCAAGAGCA
>JBAUTA010000980.1:0-7438 GCA_049581985.1 Kovacikia sp. | reverse complement strand
ACTCAGAGATAATTCGTTCCAGCCGTGAAATATCGGTTGTGACCGTGGGCAATCCGCTGGGAAGATTTACTACCAGCTGTTGCTGTTGATTGGCTGCCCGCTCAATAAAAGGTTTGGTGATGGGAGTCAGCCATTGTAAAAGCTCAATTGTCGTTGGAAATAGGGGGTCAGGTTTGGCTTCGAGACGAGTTAAATCAAGTAAATCGCTAATTAAACTGATTTCCCGTTGACATTCGTCTTTAAGAATCTGGAAATAGCGCTCGGCTAAGTTGGATTGAGCCCCCAGCACCCCCACCTGTTTCAGGTTGATTTCTAGCATTTGGGTTGCCATTTTGATGTTGGTCATTGGGGTCCGAAGTTCATGGGAAACGGTGCTAAGAAAATCATCTTTCAAGCGATTAAGCCGTTCCAGTTCTTGTACCTGTGCCTGTGCTGCTTGATATAGGCGCGATTGGCGCAGGGCGATCGCACACTGATTTGCCACCTGTTGCACCAGGCGAATATCCTGTTCACTAAAAACGGAATAGGACTGGTTAACCAGCCACAGATCGCCTAATACCCCCTGATTGTCGAGAATGGGGCAAGAAAGCATGGCCGCCTCTCCCCGGACTGGATTCGGAACCAGGGAACAGAACTGAAAATACTGGCCTTGCAGTAGTTGATTATAAATTTCCGGGAAATCGGCCATACGAGACACCCGTCCCTGGGAGGGGGAGACAAAAGTGGTGTATTCATAGCAAATTGTAGAGATGCCTTTTTCTAAATCAAATAATGCTGCATTACAGCAGCTAATCCCCAATCCCTTTGCCAGTTCCTCTACGGCACTTTGTAATATTTGGTTTTCATCCAGAGAATCCCTAACTTTATCGGTAATCCGCTTTAAGGTGGATTCAAGGTCATGGGCCAATTGCAGTTGTATCGTTCGAGCCTGCACCTGTCTTTCTAACTCAGCGTTGAACCGTTGCACCTGGCGATGAAACTCCGCTTGCTCGATCGCAATTCCTACCTGGGTTGCCAGTTGTCTGAGTAATTCCACTTCGGTCGGGTGCCATTGCCGGGGTCCATTACACTGATGGACAATCAAAAGTCCCCACAGGGTTGGAGTGGAATGGGGATTCTTCAGTTCCTGGGAGTTCCGACTTTCCTGCAGAAGGGGGACAACCAGACTGGCTCTCACTTCAAACGTGCTGAGAAACTCGACATAGCAGGGAGCCAACCCTGCCGTGTGAATATCTGTGATGACGTGAATACGTCCCTGCTGATAGGACTTCAGGTACCGTTCAGCAAAGCAGGGATCCCTGAGTTTGTTTTTGACAAGGGGGGGCCAGGGTTCTGTTACCGACTCTACCAGGACAACGCCGCTCCAGTCGGGTTGAAATCGGTAAATGATTACCCGGTCTGCCTGGAAAAATTGCCGCACCTCTGAAACCGTGGTCGTCAGAATGGTGTTGAGATCCAGGGATTGACGAATATTGTTGGTAATTGTGTGCAGGATTTGCTCCCGTTCTGCCTGCCAGCAAAGGGTTTCTTCAAACCGTTTGCGATCGGTAATGTCGCGACCGATCGACTGAAACTCAATCACAGTACCGTTGGCATCACAAATGGCATGATCAGTCCATTCTTGCCAGCGCAAGGAACCATCTGGACTCAAGACCCGATGCTCGTAGCTCATGCTTCCCTTCGTTTGCAGCAACAGGGCAATCTGCTGAAGTGGGACGCCCCGGTCTGCTTCTGGGATGAGTTCTAAAAAATTTTTCCCAAGGAGTTCTTCTGGTAATCGGTTGAAGTATCTGCAATAGGCCTGATTGACAAACGTCAGGGTTCCATCTGCCAAAAAGCAACAGATCAAGTCGGGCAGATTATCCAGGATGTTTTGATAGTGGGCTTCATGCTGGGGTAAGGCTGCTTTTGATGGTCGCTCTGTCTGGTCTGTCTGGTCTGTCTGGTCTGGCCTTGCTGAATCCTGGGATGAAATAAGAGCTGAATAGTTGGAATTTCGTTCTCCCTCATCCCGTTTCTCAACAATCCCTTTCTGCCGCAGTGATTGCCTGGCATATTCTAGTTCACGCGTGAGCTGTTGCACCTGTCGATTCAGTTCCTCCAGCGAAGCAGGTGGATCAGGGGCAACATTAAATTTGGGACAGCCCGGCGGCAGATTAAGGTTCATGGTCACGATACCAATGACGTTTTCAGAAGGCTCTAATTCAGACGCCCCTAAATACAAAGCTTCCGATTCCCGGCTAAGAATCTTGAAATAAACATAAGAATTAATGATGATCTGGCAAAGGGTTTTGACCTGTAATCACGTTGGCATAGAGTTTTTCCATCTGTTCCGCAATTTTCTGCCAGGTAAACCGAGTCGTAACTTTGTCTTGCCCGGCCTGTCCCAGGGCCTGAGCGTGAGAGGAGTTCAGCATCAGGTAGCAGATGCGATCGGCTATTTGAGCAGGTGTTTGATCAACCAGGTAACCGTTAACTCCATCCTCGATGACCTCAGCAACGGCGGGAATACGGCAGCCAATTACAGGTTTCCCAAAACTCCAGGCTTCGGTATACACACCACCAAAACTTTCTTGGCTGGAGGGAACACAGAGCAGGGTAGAGGCAGCCAGGGCATCGGTTTTGGTTTGTAGATCGACATTGCCCAGGCGGCGAATGCGCGGATCGTTGATTTGGGCAAACGCTTTTTCAGAGTCGGCAACGGGTGGACCGATGAAAACAAATTGGGCCTGCGGGATCTTTTGCCAGACCAGGGAAGCCGCCTGAAGTAACTGCCGGTAGCCTTTGTAGGGATAGTGCTGTCCCAGGAAGAGGGCGATCGGTCCCTCGCCCAACGCATATTGGTTCAAAAACGCGGATGGATTTGCAGTGGGCGCTAAAACAGGGCCAATTCCCGTGACCGCAATCCGTTCTTGGCGCACTCCCAGCCCGATCAAAATTTTCTTTTCTACCTGAGTCAGGGCAATCACAGCATCCGCCATCTGATAAAGCCGGAGATAGGCCCGGTAGCGCCAACCCACCCAGCGGGGATGGTGAACTGGAGTCAGGACGAAGGGAATTTGATGCTTGCGGGCTACCTGGAGGGAAGCGTAGCTTAATCCCTCCCGCCCGATGCGGACATTGTGAATCAGATTTGCCTGGCTAGCATAGGGGGAAAGATGGTGGGCTAAACAATCGGCGATCGGCGGCAATGCCACATCCATCAGCGGGTAGTACAGCGGTACAAACGGAGCCAACCGCAGTTTTTCCCCCAGTGACAATCCGATTCGACGGACGGGGATGGTATCCACCACGTAGTCGTCGTTGACAGAGGGAGCGTTTATCGTTGTGCCTAATAGCCAATCGGTGCGGTTGCGATGCCAATGGCAGACAACTTGAACGGGATAATGGGGGTGAAGCTGCTGCGCCAGAATGTGTTGATGGAGTTGGGCACCGCCAATGTAGGGGGGATAGGCGGTCAGTGTGTAAAGTAGTCGCATCATATCAGGGGTCAGGAGTCAAGAGTCAGGCATTCCCTTCCGATGGTTCACTGGCTGGCTCATTCTCTGATACAGGATCAGACGACTTGCCATTGGTTGAAGAGACTCCCTCGGTTTGTTTCTGTTGCTCAACAAATTGCTTGAGGGCAACCTGGCGGTTCGTCATAAAGCGGTTCCAGAAGCCAGGGAGTAAACTATCCATTGTTTTAGCGATCGACCAGACTTCCAGAGCCATCAGATTATAGAACGAGCGATCGGATTGCTGGAGGGTTTCGATCCACTGGTCGATATTCATCGACTGCAGAGATTCGAGGAGTTCCTCATTAGATAGGGGCTCGGAGCGATTAGAGTTGAAATTGAATTTGGACATTACGATCGCTAATCATCACAACCAGTCAACGTTTTCTGTGTTACACCCTGATGCTGAAAGTTTAGGGTTCTAACCTTCCTACTCAGGGTGCCCAGGCAACCGCAAAAACAGAGCCTGTTCTCTAGCATCTAGCGGAATATATTGTTAAGTTTGCTCAAATTCGCGCCGACTTCCCTCAGTTGTCGGCATCTTTAGTATGTTCAGGGGTCGCTGTCCTGAAATAATGATTGCGGGATAGTTTTTGCTCCATGCCTGTAAGCATTGTCTGATTTTCCATGAAGCTACGTTCGTTCTACTACATTCTGACAAGTATTGTGCTGGCGCTGTTGCTCGTTGCGGCGGTTAGCTTTTACTGGCTGTTGTCTCAAAGCCCGCTGAGTTTACTGAAAGGCAGCCAGGAAGCGACCCCCAGGGCTGCTATTTTTGTATCCAGGCAGGCTCCAGCGATGGTTTCTTTGTTGGTCAACCCAGATCAACTGGCGGATTTTCGGCTTGTGGCGGTGCGTCCAGGAGAGCGGCGACAGGCACGGGCAGAACTTAACCAGCTAAAGCAGAGTCTGCTGGCGAATACGGGTTTTAGTTACGAGCAGGATATCAGGCCCTGGCTAGGGAATGAATTGACGCTGGCAGTGACGACGCTGGATATCGATCGCGACCTGGCAAATGGCAAACAACCCGGCTACTTGCTGGCGATCGCCACCCAAAACCCGGAACGCTCCCGCGAGTTTTTACAGTTGTTCTGGCAAAAGCGGGCGCTTGCAGGGGCCGATCTGGTGTTTGAGCAGTACAAAGGGGTCAAGATTATTCATGCCAGCCCACTGGCAGAAAGCGCTGGGTCAAAGACCGGCGGCAGGGGGCCAAAGACCGGCGGCAAAGTTCAAAATTCTACCTCGACGTCTCCTTTCCAACTCCCGACCTCTGCCCTTTCCAGTGCTGCGGTGGGCGATCGCTTTATCCTGTTTGCCAATCATCCCAAGGTGCTGCGGGATGCCATCAACAATGTCCAGGCTCCCGATCTCAGTCTTAGCAATGCGAGTTTTTATCAGCAATCACTGCAAACGCTAACTGAACCCCGTGTTGGGCTGACCTTTGTGAATCTGCCCAACCTGGCAACCTGGCTTGGAGAGTCAGCGACCCAGAGTCCAGCGATTTCATCCAAACAGGATGGATCGCCGTCCACTGCTTCTAGTGGGGAGCCCTCATTTTCTTACCAAACCCTGGCAGTTGCCTTCAAACTTGATCGTCAGGGGGTTTTAGCAGACACCGCTTTGATTGCGAAAGAGGGAAAAGCTGCGACCGTTTCTCCCTCCCTGTCTGAGCCAGTATCAGCCCTGCAATATATTCCTGCCAATAGTTCCTTTGCTGCCTCAGGAACTAATCTGAACCGAGTTTGGACAGGGCTTTCACAAGATCTGCAAAGTTATGGCACCCTGTCTAAGCTGGTTAATCAACCCCTGCTAGATCTCCAAAAACAGTGGAATATTGATTTTCCAAAGGATATTTTTGACTGGGTCAAGGGTGAATATGCGTTGGGACTTGTTTCTGAAGACGTCAGGGGAGAGGAAAAAGGCGGAAAAAATCAAGGGGCTCAACCCAAGGACCGGGATTCTTCTTCCGAGGATTGGGTATTTGTTGCCCAGCGAGATTCTGATGCGGCGAAACAGGGGATTGCGCGGTTGGATGCGATCGCCCAAAAGCAGGGACTTAGTGTAGGTCCCGTGAAGCTAGGGAATCAGACGATTTTTACCTGGACAAAGTTAACGACCGGATCGGGTAAACAGGATACTTTGGCGCTACGGGCAGAGGTGCAAGGAGTTCATGCTGCGATTGGCAACTATGAAATCTTCACCACCTCGATTGCCGCGATCGATCGGGTCCTCAAAACCGTTGATCGATCCCTGCTCAAAGACAATCGCTTTCAACAGGCGATTAATCCGCTACTGCAACCGAACAATGGCTACCTGTATCTGGATTGGGCAACCAGCCAACCGCTCTTAGAGCAGCAATTCCCGCTGCTGAAAGTGATTAAGTTGGCAGGTAAACCGCTATTGAATCATTTCCAATCTCTGACCGTGAGTGGCTATGGCAATCAATCGGGAGTACAGCGGAGTGGCGTATTTATCAAGCTTTCTTGAAAAAATAAAGGGATTTCACCGATCCTGATGCCAATTGAATTGAGGCCAGATGATTTCCTAAAAGGCTTATTTGTAGAGGCTTTCACGAGCTTAAACCACCAATTTTTAATCTAATACCAATTTAAAAAATGAAGGTTGCAGATGGGGGTGTGGGGGCTTCGCCCCCAGCCAGGGGTTCCACCCCTGCACCCCGTCCCCAAGCTGCCCTGTTCGCTATTTAAATTGGTATAGAATAGGATGAGATCGCGCCTGAATGCCCATCTTCATCGCTAGATTGGAATAGTCTCTTTGTCTGGGCGATCGTTTTATGCTGCAAGCTCAACAGATATTACAAGAGCGCTATTGTCTGAAACAACAGCTTGGACGAACTGGAGCGGGACGCCAAACCTGGTTGGCGGTGGACCTGTTCTCATCCAATCATCGGGTGATTATTAAACTTTTGGCATTTAACCCCCAATTACAGTGGGTGGATGTCAAGTTGTTTGAACGGGAAAGCCAGGTGCTCCAGCATCTGGATCATCCCCGGATTCCTAAATACCGGGATTATTTTGCGATCGACGAACAAATGGGAGAAGGGCTTCCCTGGTTTGCCCTGGTGCAGGAGTATGTTCCCGGTCAGTCCTTACAGGATTTGCTCGATCAGGGCAAACAGTTGAGTCAAAAACAGGCAATTTATCTGGCCCAGGACATTCTGGAAATCCTGATTTATCTGCACGAACTCAGTCCCCCGGTGTTCCATCGGGATATTAAACCCAGCAACCTGATTCTGGGTTCAGACAAACAGTTCTATCTGGTAGATTTCGGGTCGGTGCAGGACCGGGCCCAGGCGGAGGGAGCTAGCTTTACGGTAGTTGGCACCAGTGATTATGTTGCGCCAGAACAATTATGGGGGAAGACGGTCGCCGCATCCGATCTGTACGCGCTGGGAGCTACCCTTGGCCATCTGTTAACAGGAACTGCTCCTGCAGATCTGCCTCGACGTAATTTGCGAATTCAGTTTGGCGATCGGCTCACCCTTACCTCCGGTTTTGCTGATTGGTTAGAACAGTTGCTTGACCCTACTCTGGAACGGCGTTTTAGTAGCGCCCGCCAGGCCCTAAAACAGCTCCAACCTGATATTGAGCCCCAACAGACTGAAGCCAACGGCTCTAATTCGGTTCGATATGTCAGGTTAGTGATGCTTTCCTGGTTTGGGCTGGCCTTTAGTACGATGGTGATCTTCTCTTTTGTCGCTCCCATTCTTGCGCCTGATTTGTTGCAGACAAGTATGGTTGCCACAGATGGAAAAAGCGCTGTCAGTCTGATGACCCGTGCCCAAGAGACTTACTTTCTGGATAAAGATACCTTCGCCGATTCATTAGGAAAGTTGGGGCTGGGAAGTTTATCTACATCAACCAACTACGATTACTTAATTCGTAGAACTAATAGAGCGGTATTTAACTATGGTGTTGCCC
>JBAUTA010000979.1:0-2044 GCA_049581985.1 Kovacikia sp. | reverse complement strand
TAGGTTTCAGAGAGCCGATGGAGTTTTAAAGAACAGTTGAGGTTAACGATCAAAGAATTCATATCCGATGGTTCAGGATTGAACGACGGTTGAGATTGACGAAATTGACTCATAAGTCTACCCCGATTGATAAGAAGCGAATGTTTTGTTGACCAGGCACCCCATTGTCTTTAAGTTGTTGTGATCGTTGAAATTGCTTAACTGCCGCCTGTGATTGCTTACCTAACACGCCATCAATTGGTCCGTCGTAGAAATTTTGTTCTCGTAATAGTCGCTGTGCCTTCCTCCGGTATTCCTGATCTACAAGCATCTTTTGCAAATGTTCTCGCACCCTAGACTGCTGATTCTTGCAATCTTCCATCACAGTGGGTTCTAGTAAGCCAAGCTTTTGAGCCAGCGGATAATCCAACTCATTAATGAATTGGAGAGCAGAAGAACGCTGAAGAGCAGTGAAGGTTTGTTGACCAGGCACCCCATCGTCTTTAAGTCGATGCGATTGTTGAAATTGCTTAACTGCTGCCTGTGAGCGCTTACCTAACACTCCATCAATCGGTCCGTCGTAGACATTTTGGCTTCGTAATAGGCATTGCACTTCCTTTCGGTATTCCTGATCCAAAAGCATTTCTTGTAAATGCTCTCTCAACCAGGACTGTTGATCCTTGTACTTTTTAATAGAATTAGCATTTAGCAGGCCAAGCTTTTGACCCAGCAGATAATCCCACTCGTTGATGAAGAAGTTTAACAATCGATCCTGCTCAGCCTCGATATAAATGGCTGTGATTTGGTCAGCTTCTTCCTCAGTTAATTCGTTACGTGATGCCAGCTTGAGGTATTTATCCAGCTTCGATTCATACTTCTGACTGGCTTCCATCAATCGTTCAACTAAATCTTCCATTCGACAGTCCATAGGTTTCTCCTCAAAGTCTTGTTCCTAGATGGATCGGTAGAACAGATGATGCTGTATTTGAACAGCATTTCGCGTTCCGCTTCATATATTGGGTTGTGGTGATAAGCCTTCAGGTGTTACCGAGAAATCGCCAGTTTTATAAATCTTTATACTTGGGTCTACGGCACCAAAATTTCAGGCATCCGTAACACCCGCCAGCAAAGTTTCATATACAGACAAGAGTGGGAGAGATTCGCTCACAACACATCCACGGAAGAACACAATGACTGCAACGAAGCTAAAAAGACGACAATATACTAGCCAATTTACAAGGAATTCAAAAGTAACCAGCAGCACAATTCCTGTGCCCTCGCATAAAAAACGGCGGACAAAAAGCCAGGAAGATTTGCCCAACCTTGAATTTGTTGATGGTCAACGCCTTTCATCTCATCTAATTGACTTGATTGATGTTTTGACAGATGCCCAAAAAGATTGGATTTGCCTCTTAAATCCTGACTGGGAGGTTGATTTGCGTACCTTTAACTTAGTAAATGCTGGTACAAATACACTTCTCTCAAAGATTACAGTTCGAAGAATTGGCGAAATTGTTCTTTCGACCCGTCAAGCTCAGGTCCAGCCCATGATGATTGCTCAACAGATGTGCTGGACTTATGCCTGCTGTCTACAGATTAAAGGGCTGGGCAGAGTTCGAGTTGTGATTGACTTCGACAGTTCTCAGCTCACTGACAACCCTGTTATTTTTGCAACCAACCGTTTGGATTGGTCATCTCGCAGGGTTTTGACTCAGTGGTTTCAGCGTCGCCCACCCCTCAGTACTGGTAACAAGGAAAATCCTCCAGAACTTCTCATTGAAGTGTTTTGTCAGTATTGATTGAAAGAGGACCCGACTCAACCATTACTCCTACTATTGCGAGGCGAAAATGATTAGTATAGTTCAAGCTGTTTTAGCGTTTTTTGTTGCACCCCCACAAGAAGAATCTCCACATAGGCGAGAAGGAAAGATTTCAAGAGTTATCGAACCAAATAGAATTTGGCAAGTCTGGTATCAAGCAACTTATTGGTCTGCCCGATCCCACATTCCAGCAAATTTTCGTCCTGGGGATTTAGTTAGAGTCGTCAAGCAGGAAGGCTCAGTTC
>JBAUTA010000978.1:0-2631 GCA_049581985.1 Kovacikia sp. | reverse complement strand
GAGCAGTTGGGCGAGGCACCTGCTCCAGAGAAAGCCTGTTTTGGGATCGCTGGTCCAGTTGTTAACAATACGTCTAAGCTCACTAATTTGAGCTGGCATCTGCTGGAGGCAACGAAATTGCAGACAGAGTTACAAATTCCTCAAGTTAGTCTAATTAACGATTTTGTTGCGGTCGGCTATGGGGTTTTGGGGCTCTCCTCGGATGATCTATATATCCTCAAACCAGGGCAACCCGATCCTACTGCTCCGATCGGGATTATTGGGGCAGGCACTGGGTTGGGGGAGGGCTATGTGATTCCCTGCGGTGGCAGCTACCGGGTCTTTGGGGCAGAAGGGGGACATGCCGATTTCGCCCCCCGCACATTGTTGGAAGTTCAACTCATGGACTATCTGAAGCAAGAGGGCGGTCTGGAACGGGTTTCGGTCGAACGGGTAGTATCTGGTATGGGGATTGAGTCGATTTACCAGTTTATGCGCGATCGCCAGGTTGCCGAAGAATCTGCCGCCCTTGCCGCAGTCTTTAAGACCTGGAAACAGGAGATCGGCAAAGAAGAAAAAAGCGTTGATCTGGCTGCTACCATTTCCCGTCATGCCCAAGAACAATCCGATTCCCTCTGTCAGGCAACAATGGCATTATTTGTCAGTGCCTACGGCGCAGAGGCGGGTAACCTCGCGCTTAAACTCCTGCCCAATGGGGGACTGTATGTCGCGGGTGGGATTGCTGCTAAAAACCTGCCTCTGATGCAGCAGGGCGAATTTCTGCGGGCATTTAGCGCCAAAGGACGGGTTAGCTCTGTGTTAGAGAAGGTGCCCATCTATGTGGTGCGCAATACACGGGTTGGCTTGATTGGAGCGGCAATCTGTGCTGCCCAACTGTGATTATTAGGAGGTTTATGAATACGCAAGAACTCTGGCAACGGTATCAAGATTGGCTTTACTACCATGAAGGCTTGGGGATCTATGTCGATGTCAGTCGGATTCCCTTTGACGACGGTTTTGTAGAAACCTTAAAGCCAACCTTTGCCAAAGCCTTCAAAGATATGGAAGCGCTGGAGCAGGGGGAGATTGCCAACCCCGACGAAAATCGCATGGTCGGTCATTACTGGTTGCGCGATCCCGACCTGGCCCCGACAGAGGAGATAAAACAAGAAATTTCTGAAACCTTAGATCGAATTGAATCCTTTGCGCTCAAGATCCATACGGGTGAAGTTCGTCCTCCCCAGGCTCCTAAATTTACCGATGTGGTCTCCATTGGGATTGGTGGGTCTGCCCTGGGGCCAGAATTTGTTGCTGAAGCCCTATCTCCAGACTTCCCCCCGCTGGCCATTCACTTTATTGATAACACTGACCCAGCCGGGATCGATCGCATCCTGATCCGGTTGCAAGAACGTCTCCGAAGTACCCTGGTGATTGTCATTACCAAATCTGGTGGCACGGCTGAAACCCACAACGGCATGATGGAAGTCAAAAACGCCTTTGAAAAGCAAGGGTTAGACTTCGCACCCCAGGCGGTTGCGATCACCATGAACGGAAGCAAAATGTATCGGCTCCAGCAATCCCAGGGCTGGCTGGCAGAGTTCCCCATGTTCGATTGGGTGGGAGGCCGCACCTCCGAACTCTCTGCTGTGGGGCTGCTTCCTGCTGCCCTGCAAGGCATTGACATCCGGGCAATGCTGGCTGGGGCAAAGGAAATGGATGTCGCCACCCGGGTTCCTCAGCTTAAGACCAATCCCGCCGCACTGCTGGCGTTGAGCTGGTACTTTGAGGGCGAGGGCAAGGGCAAAAAAGATATGGTAATTCTGCCCTATAAGGACAGTTTGCTCCTCTTTTCGCGCTACTTACAGCAGTTGGTCATGGAGTCTCTGGGCAAAGAGTTAGATCTGGATGGCAAGGTCGTGAACCAGGGGATCGCAGTCTACGGCAACAAGGGATCGACGGACCAGCACGCCTATGTCCAGCAACTCCGGGAAGGGGTGCTTAACTTTTTTGTCACCTTCATCGAAGTCCTCCGCGATCGCCAGGGTTCACCCTTTGAGCTGGAACCCGGCATCACTTCTGGAGATTACCTCTCTGGCTTTCTGCTGGGAACCCGCCAGGCATTATTCGAAAACCAGCGCCATTCCATCACGGTCACGATTCCCCAGGTCAACCCCCGCATAGTTGGCGCATTGATTGCGCTCTACGAACGGGCAGTTGGCTTCTACGGCTCGCTGGTCAATATCAACCCCTATCACCAACCTGGTGTAGAGGCTGGCAAGCAGGCAGCGGCTTCAGTGCTGGCATTACAGAAGAAAATTATTCAGGTACTGAAAACCGAGACCCAGCCTGTTGATCTGCAAACCTTGGCGACCAAAGCGGACGCGACCGATCAGGTGGAAACAATTTATAAAATCCTGCGCCACATGGACGCCAACCATCGTGGCATTGCCTTGGAGGGCGATCGTACCCACCCATCCAGTCTCAAGGTTTCTGCCACATAGGCAACAGCCCCCATCGGCCAATCCTGGTTTGATCAACACTGTTATGGGGTAAGGAGTACGGGGGAAGGGATCAGGGGCATGAGAGAGGTTTGAATCATAGGGTTTGAATCATAGGGTTTGAATCATGAGTTTTGAGTATTTGAATTTAGTC
>JBAUTA010000977.1:0-2151 GCA_049581985.1 Kovacikia sp. | reverse complement strand
TTTACTGAAGCGAATTCATGATTCGATAGGTTGGTGCTAGTGGATATCTCAGAAACTTTAACAAAGTTAACAAACCAATAGAAGCCAGTTTCCATTCCCCCGTCTTGACCATTCGCTTTTTTGCCAGTTAATCAGCTTGTCAGTTAATTAGTCTGCCAATTAATCAGTCCTATTTTCTTCCCTCAACACGGTGCCGTTGCAAATAAGGTTGCTTCAATGCTGTTGAGCGCCTTTTCAAAATTATCGTTAATAATTTGAATGTCGAATTCGTTGGCGGCATCAATTTCTTCCTGGGCTCGGCTGAGGCGGCGGGCGATTGCTTCCTCGGTATCTTGGCCCCGGTTGCGAATCCGATCTTCTAATTCAGGCAAAGAGGGCGGTAGGATAAAAATTCGGAGTGCTTCCGGGAACGTTTGGCGAATTTGGCGTGCTCCCTGCAACTCAATTTCTAGGATGACCCATTTGCCCTGGCGGATTTTTTCCTTAACTGGAATGCGAGGGGTGCCATAGCAATTTCCTGCAAACTCTGCCCACTCTAGTAATTCGCCATTTGCCGCCATCTGCTCAAATTTAGCGGGGGAGACAAAGTAGTAATCCTTGCCATCTACTTCGCCAAGGCGCGGAGCCCGGGTTGTGACAGAAATCGAAAGGTACAATTCGGCATGCCGTTTGAGCAAGGATCGGAGTAGAGTTCCCTTTCCGACTCCACTAGGTCCGGTTAAAACAATGAGCTTACCTGTTCCCATACGCGCTCCCACCCTATCAAGACTCGATGATTTGTTGATGATTTATTAATATTGCCTTAATCTTGCGCTATCGAGAACTTTAGAGAATGGATGGTTCGCAATCAGGCAGTGAATATTGGGTTTAGAACTAAAAATTAAAAACCCTACCCGCTGGCCCATCGCTCTGCATCCCTCATCTCCGATCTCGCTTAATCATCCCCTCCATGTCCATCTTTACTAACAATGAATCGATTGGCGACTGTCTCAGGTTGAATGGCTGAAAGAATAACATGTCCTGAATCTGTGATGATGACTGCCCGGGTGCGCCGACCATAGGTAGCGTCGATTAACTGTCTGCTTTCTCTGGCTTCAGTGATGATACGCTTGATGGGGGCAGACTCAGGGCTAACGATCGCAATCACCCGATTAGCGGACACGATATTGCCAAAACCAATATTAATCAGCTTAATGTCCATAGGGCTGACTGCGGGAGAAAGCTAACAAAAACCTAATTTTCCGATCGTACCTAGAAAAATCCTGAGTCACACGGCAACCTTTACGAAAAGCCTATTAATTTAAGTGTTTTACGTTCCTCGCACGATTCTGCCTTTTTGCTTTGCAACCTGTTGACTTAACGACTCTTACTGCGATCTGCTCAGAACTGAGGCGGGACTGGCTGCCTGCCCGCTTTGAGCAGGTATATCAGCGCGATCGATTCACGATTTGCCTGGGCTTAAGAACCTTACACCAACGGGGATGGCTGACGATATCCTGGCATCCTCAAGCGGCCCACCTTTGCCTGGGAGATTCACCGCCGCGCACCCCTGACACCTTTACCTTTAGTCAACAACTGCGACACCAGTTGGGGGGACTGGCGCTCACCGCTATAGAGGCGATCGCGCCCTGGGAACGCGCCATTGATCTCCAGTTTACTCGCCGTCCAGGAGAGTTGCCGTTGTGGCATCTCTACGTCGAGATCATGGGCAAATACAGCAATGTCATTCTGGCAAATCAGGATAACCTGATTGTAACGGCTTCCCATCAGGTCAGTGCTCAGCAGTCCAGTGTTCGCCCGATCCAAACGGGACAGCCCTACGAAATTCCACCCTCCCTAACGGGGCCAATTCCCAAGCTGGAGGAACCGATAGAGCGTTGGCGAGAACGGATTAGCCTGGTGCCGGGTTCCCTGCGGCGCAATTTGGTGAAAGCTTACCGGGGATTGAGTTCTGCCTTGGTGCTGTCCATGCTTGAGGCGGCGGGGTTAGAGCCAGATCTGGCGACTGATCAATTAGGGGATTCTGATTGGCAGAGATTATTTAGTTGCTGGCAGGAATGGCTGCACATCCTCGCCGAGGAGCAGTTTCAGCCAGGTTGGACAAAGCAAGGCTACACCGTGGTGGGTTGGGGAATGACGCAGCCTGCAAGC
>JBAUTA010000976.1:0-2937 GCA_049581985.1 Kovacikia sp. | reverse complement strand
CCGTCCCCAATCTGCCCTGTTCGCTATTTAAATTGGTATAAGATGGTTTTATATTCCAGGAAGGCAAGATTCCCAAGAAAGTAGGGGCTAAGATAGACAATTGCGACGCGCAGAAATAGTTGGGGCTAAGAATTGCTATTGTTGAATTGCACCTTGAGTTACACCGTTAAGTTACACCGCTGAGCTGTACCGTTAGGTTACACCGTTGAGTTGAGCTTGATAAGCGTGCTGCTGCGTTTTTAGATCAAGAAATCAAACTTAAGATAGACGCCTTCATCCTTATTTAGGTAGATGTTTTGGTTTGCTTATCCTGCAATTCTCTAAGGAAAGGATTAGCAAGGTAATTTTTGTTACCAGAGCTATAGGGTTTTACAGGGATGGGAATTTCTGTATATTCTCTCCTTACCCGGCAACACCCAGCTAGTTTTTTAGAAGTCAAGGAAACGGACCATGGAAGATATACGGATTGCTCTCATTGAGGATCATGACCTGACACGGGTTGGGATGCGAACGGCGTTGCAGCAGCGGGGCGGGTTCAAGGTGATTGGTGAAGCCGCAAACGGAGTGGAAGGTTTGAAACTGCTAGAAAATACAAGGCCAGATGTGGCGATCGTGGACATCGGATTGCCCGACATGGACGGTGTTGAACTCACCCGGCGATTTAAAGACCTGAAAATTGATTCCGGCGAAATTGCAGCGGAAAACCAGGGAAAACCGGAAACCAAGGTGCTAATTTTGACCTTGCAGGATGATGAAGAGGTGGTTTTGGCTGCTTTTGCGGCTGGGGCAGACTCGTACTGCATGAAGGACGTGAGTCTGGACAGTTTGGCGGAAGCCCTGCGAGTCACCAACGAAGGTAATTCCTGGATTGACCCTGCGATCGCCCGTGTAGTTCTTCATCAAGCCCGTCAGGTCGCCCCTGAACATGGCATTGAGGAAGACAAACGGGTTTCTATTAGTGCCACTGAACCGGAATACAACCAGATGTTAGAGGCCTACCCCCTGACAGAGCGGGAGTTGGAAGTCCTCCAACTGATAGTAGATGGTTGCAGCAATGCCGCGATCGCTGAAAAGCTTTATATCACCGTTGGAACCGTCAAAACCCACGTCCGCAACATTCTCAACAAGCTCTGCGCCGATGACCGCACCCAGGCGGCAGTCAGAGCCCTGAGAGCGGGGCTGGTCGGTTGAAGCAGGATGAGACCTTCACCCATTAGTTCTTCTTTGCTGGCAGTCGTTGGGTGCCATTAACGCTAAGGAGAGGTTTAGGGGTAGCGGGGGCAAAGCCCCTAACCAGCCTTTTTGTCATTAATGACGCCTGCTGGCTGGTTATAAAGCTGTCGCTAGTTTGATTAAAACAAAGGGCTAAGGGGAAGCGTTGCCCCTGTACCCTGTTAAGCAACATGGCTACGGCTATACATGCTGGATTCAATGCTGAAACCCTATCCCGGTTTAAATCTCGTCAGGCGAGCGATCGCCTCCACTAACTTGGCTGGTTCTACTGGCTTGCCAATATGGGTTTGAAATCCAGCGGCAATTGCTTCGCGTTCATTGCTCTCGCCTGTAAAAGCGGTCAGGGCAATAGCGGGAATGTCACCCCCTAGCCCCCTTGTCCGCACATGCCGGATCAAAGTGTAACCATCCATCGATGGCATCCCAATATCGCTCACAAGCACATCAAACTTTTGTTGTTCAAAAGCTTGTAGCGCTTCCGCTGCGGATTGCACCGAAGTCACGATCGCGCCACTCCGTTCCAACATAAAAGTCACTAAATTTTTTGTATCGATGTTGTCATCAACCAGCAAAACGTGAACATCCGTCAGGCCAAGCAAGGAACGAGGGGAAAGGGGATCGGGAAATATTTCACCTGCATCCCCTGATCTTCCAGGCTCACCCTTTAACAAAGGCAATTGAACGGTAAATACCGCCCCCTGATCTTCTCCAGGACTCTCAGCCTGCACCCTGCCCCCGTGCAATTCAACTAAATGATGAACGATCGCCAGCCCCAACCCCAACCCCCCAAATTTTCGGGTGGTGCTATTGTCCCCTTGCCGGAAGTATTCAAATACATAGGGTAAGAAATCAGAAGAAATTCCCTTACCAGTATCACTGACAGTGATTTGAGCATAGTCCAAGGCAGGCGCATGAGGAAATGAGGCGCGAGCTAATGCCTGTGGCCTTTCTCTGGTTTCATCCCCTATCTGTCCGCCTTCTAGCCCTTGCCCTGGGTTCCCCCCTTCCTCCTGCACTCTCGTCCTTTCCAGTTTGATGGTTACCCGTCCACCAGCGGGTGTAAATTTAATGGCATTTGAAAGCAAATTCCAGACAATCTGTTGGATGCGGGCAGAATCTCCCAAAATCTGAAATGGGGGATGGCAAATTGAGGATTGTAGACTAGACGATTGACGGCTTGCTTCGGTTCCATCTGGATCGGTGTTAGAGACTGCCAAGGGGGCACCCGTGCGCTCAAATCTCAACTCAATTCCCTTCGCTTCTGCGGCCAACCGCACCGTCTCCAGGGCTGCCTGAATGGTGGTGGTCAGATCGATAGGAGCAGTTTCCAGGCTAAATTTTTCCAGCAAAATGCGAGAGAAATCTAACAGATCCTCAATCAACTGCACCTGGAGTTTAGCGTTACGCTCAATCGTTTCCAGGGCATAGGCAGTTTTTACTGAATCTAGATTGCCTTTGCGAAGCAGGTTAGCCCAACCCAGAATCGGATTAAGGGGCGATCGGAGTTCGTGGGACACAATTGCCAGAAATTCATCTTTAATCCGATTGGCGGATTCCATTTCCATCATGCGCTTCCGTTCAGTAATATCGCGAATTAACCAGCACAATCCAATCGGCGGTTCCTGGGCATGACGAATGGGAGATACGGACACTTCGCAGGGAACCAGGGTTTTACTGGATTGCTGGAAGTGGCATTCCCAATGG
>JBAUTA010000975.1:0-9427 GCA_049581985.1 Kovacikia sp. | reverse complement strand
CAAAGGCTGCGATTGACTTGCACCTGCCGGACAAACAGTTTATCTCTAGCCTAAATGCCCAGGTTGCTCACCTGATGATGAGCACGGTGGGTCGGGAAACTCGCCCGGGTGAACCGACAAACTATCCGTTAGCCTGGCAGCGTGACGGTGTTTACGAGGTTGTTGCCCTCGCCCGAGCTGGACAGTTGCAGGTAGCAAAAGAGCTATCGACTGACTTTGCTGAAAAAGATTTCTTCGGCGGTTTTGGTGCTGAGGCAGATGCGCCTGGATTATCAATTTGGGCTCTGGAAGAAGTGGCAGTGCGACTAAAACAACCTGAATACGATCAATGGCTGTGGCCCCACATTCATCGGAAGGCTGAATTCATATTACGGATGATGACAACACCCGAACCAATTCACCAACCGTTTGAAGGGCCAGTTGTACCCAAATATAAAGGGAATCCTGATCTAACCTTGGTAGCGGAACCAACAAAAAATGGTTTAATTGTTGGTCGGATGGATTGGCATCGCCCCTTGCTCTTTATTAATGCTGTTAGCTATCGTGGGTTACTTGATGCAGCCGAACTAGCAGATAGAGTTAATCAGCCTGCCGATGCTCAACGGTGGCGCACTGCTGCTGCGAAATTACAGCAAGCCTGGGAAAAGGCGTTCCAATCACCCGAAGCCAAAAACGATCGCACCTATATCAGCAGTCTCTGGCCCACCTGGGTAGCTGATCCCCAAAAAGCTGCATTTATCCAAGCGTTACAAGCTCGCTGGCAAAAACATCGTGATGATCAAGGTGGATTTCGAAAACCACCTCTGTGGACTTATTTTGATCTGGCAGAAGCACATCAGTGGCTATTTGTGGATCAGCCAAAGCCCCTCTGGAAAACTTTAGAGTGGTTCTGGAACCATCAAGCATCACCCGGTCTGTACACCTGGTGGGAAGGAAGTGGCGAGGAAAACAGCTTTGGACTTTGGGAAAAAGTAAGGGGGTGGGTAAAACCACAACACGTTACACCGCATTACTGGACTGCGGCTGAGATGCTGCTGCTGCAATTGGACCTGCTTGCCTACACTGACCTGTCCGCAAATTCACCCACAATGGTGATTGGCGCAGGTATCCCTCAAGATTGGCTGAAGCAACCCATGAGTGTCCGGGGACTGCCAATGCCTAATGGAAAGTTAGATTGGCAATGGGATGGTCAGCAAATGCGGGTAAAGATTGCGGGTGATGCCGTGAACATCCGACTTGGCTCGATGTTTCCTGCGGGGACTCCACTCAAAGTTGAATATAGTCAGGCTGCTAGCGTAAATACCAAACCAAAAATAGAACAATGAAACTTGAAGGATTGGTTTCCGCAATGCACTCTTATCAGTGGCAAAATTATTCAGCTCAATCTTGATCAGTAGTAAGCATTTTGTTTTTGATTTTCAAAAGCATTTTCTAGAAAAAGTATGAAGAGACGAAAATTCCTTATAATTTTTGGCATAACGGCAACTTGTACCATTTTGGGCACAGTTTCGATGCCTTTTTGGAAGCAAGGCATTAAGAATCTATGGGGTGGTTTGGATAAGTCATTGACTCCCCAAATGCCGAATACACCCACTGGTTCGTTACAGCCAAGTACAGTCCGAACTTTAATGGCAACGACAGATTCATTGCTGCAAGATAACCGGATAGAAAAAAGTCATTATGAACAGTTCTTCCGTTGGCATGCCGAGAATTTGCCTGGGTATAAAGGGCTATATGAAAAGTTTGTGATGGCAGTCAACCAGGTAGCCCAAAAAGAAAGCAATCATGATTTTGCTGATGCTGACCTGGCTACGCAACGGAGGATTTTAGATCAAGTAGTGATGATCAATACTCCACGTTTTCTACCTGCCAAGGTGAATAAGCTACGCGTGGCAGCCTTAGATAAGGATCGATTCTATTTCAACACATTCATTGTTAGTAAAATTTTTGGATTATTTGCCAGGACTGACGCTTTGATCTTAGTCGGTTATGAATCTTGGCGTACTCAACCTCGTGGACTCAAGAACTACAGATTGGCACCGGAAAAAGTCAAATCAGATTCGGCATTGTTAATGCAATCGCAACGGAGGTAATTAAATATGACTCAAAGCTCTATTGCCATTGTGGGATCGGGAGTTGTTGGCACTACAATTGCTTACCTCCTTGCTCAGAAGGGATATGATGTCGATGTTTTTGAAAAGGGTGCTGAGTATCCCTATCCCCACGCTTCTCAATTTCAAGAAGAAGTCCACTATATGTATGCGAATCCTACTTATAGACCTCCAGAAGATTTGAAAAATGTGCCGATGTCAGGTGATTACCAGCATGATCTGAATCAGGATTTCTATATGGTAGTGGGAGGAAGCGCTACTCGATGGTCAGGAATTACACTCAGAATGATACCTAATGATTTTAAGACCAAGACATTATATGGGTATGGCGAAGACTGGCCTATCACTTACGATGAGATAGAGCCTTACTACTGCAAAGCCGAAGAATTACTGGGAGTCTCGGGTACGGATGCGGATAACCCATTTGCGCCCCATCGCTCTAAACCCTATCCCCTGCCACCGTTTGAACTGACTTATCAGGATGTCCTATTTGCAGAAAAGCTGCGGCAAGACGGCATTACCCTACACACAACGCCCCAGGCACGGACGCGTGTGTCCTACGGCGATCGCCCCGCCTGTGAGAATTATGGACCGTGTGAGGTTTGCCCCACTGGTGCCCGCTATTCTCCGAACTACCACTTACAATTGGCCCAAAAAACTGGTAAGTGTAAAGTCCACACCAATGTAGCGGTGAGAAGAATTATTGTTGATCGGTCTGGGCAGGCAAAAGGAATTATTTATCAACGGATCGGGGAAACCAAAGAACAAGAACATGCTGCCAAAGTCGTTATCGTAGCAGCAAACGCGGTTGAATCAGCCCGCTTGTTGTTACTGTCAAAAACCGAACGGTACCCTGATGGTATTGGGAACACCTCTGGCCATGTCGGTAAACACTTGACATTCCATCACGGATGGCACGGACAATTGCATTACAAAGAACCTGTATATCCTGCAAGATTTGGTGGGTGGACTGGGCAATGCCACCAGTTCCTTGATCCTTCCACACGCCATAAGCATGGAGGAACAAAAATAGAATTTCCCTTCATCGACGCACCAGATAAATTCCTGATGGCACCAACTGATCAATGGAAAACAGGTTCAGACGCGATTGCCGAGTTTGAGAAGATCAAGCACTGGCACGCCGTTCGCTTCCACTCAGAAGCCTCAGAGGGTCCCGAAAAGTACGTGGCTCTTTCCGAAAAGCGAGATCGTCAAGGCGATCCCTTTGCTCACGTTCATTACCAAGCTGACGATCGCGACTACGAGACCTACCAATTTGTAAGTCAACTGTTCAAACGTATCGCAGCTGCAACGGGTGCCGATGATACGCTGTTCATGGAATTCAAACAATTTACTTCTACTGCCCATCATCATGGTACTTGTCGGATGGGAACCAATCCAAAGACCAGCGTAGTAGACCCCTATGGCAAAGCCCATGGCATTCCTAACCTATTTCTTGCCGGTGGCAGCACCTTTGTGGGTTCTGCCACCGTTAACCCAACCCTGACAATGGTTGCACTGGCGATCCGTACGTTTGAATATATTAGTGAGCAAGTGAAACCACTCTAATTAAGCTAAACAAGATTAGCTGAAAAGTCTGGTATAGCAAGGAAATTTTAAGGCAACCTAAAATATTTCAGGGAGAGTTTTTGAACTTCATAACTCTTGAGATATCTCGGTTTAATCATGTAGAACTATGCGACATAAGCTCTCTTCAGAGTAATTTTATATATGATGGTATAAGCTGTAAAGGATGGTTAGCACGATCGCTCAGTACTACACAACCTTAGCCCCTAAAAAACGCTCCTCTCCGCTCAATTAAATCTGTTGAAAACAGTAAATTATAACTACTATGCGTCTCAGAGTTGCTAGAACTATCCCTGTTACCTTATTGCTACTTGGCACAGCCTTTGCCACTGTAGCGCAAGCTCAGGAGGGATTAGGTGAAGTTCCCCCAACCCAAACGCCGGTGCAAGTGATTGTACAAATTGTTGTGACGGCGATCGTTTTAAACGTTTTGAGCAGATTCAATTTGCCCTGATTACTCTACTAAACTTCCTGGATTAAGTATTGTGCGCCTCAATCTTTTGAGCTTGCCAGCTTAGACCAATCATTGTTGCCACGAAGAGTGTATAACCGGGTTCTTCTAACTGGGAAAAAACGAGTCCAAAAACAAATACCGTCAGCATCAAATATTTAGAAAGCTCCGTCACAGCAACATAGCGCCAGACTAAAAATGCCATGTAAAAGTAGGCGATAAGTCCCAGTGGGCCTAAATCTCCCCAAATGCCTGCCCAACCAAATAGAGGAGAGAACAAACTTGATTGATCTCCCAACCAACTACTGGCTACTGCTCTCCATATCTCCTTGCTGACAGGATGAACAGTGGCACCTAAGGGAGCAAGTAAATTCCAGTAGGTCTCTAGCATCCAGCCGCCTAACCGTCCAACGGTGTGACCCGGCCCCAGACCCAGAAGCCAGTTGAGTGGAGAATGAAAGTGGTTAGGAACAAGTCGAAAGGTCGTAAACTTTAATTGTGTTGCCTCTCCATCAGGGCCATAGATTTCTGGTCGAATCCAAACAGTGTAAGCTTTAAGGTACTCAATATTGTAAATTGCCCACAAGAAAAGCCCCAGGCACAGCATCCCTAGGATCAGGTACATTAAGGTTTTTCCAATATCTTTTACATTTATCAAGTAAAGCAATCCATAGCCAACAATAAATGATAGTAAGACTTGCTTAGTATCGGAAATAATGATGTGATTAAAACACGCCAAGACGATCGCAATACGGAACCACAAAGGCTTCGCCTTTGCAGTTACAAAATAGTAGACGGCAAATGTCATTGCCACCGAGCCACCCAAGACATGGCCGGCACCCTGCCCGATAAAGATTCCTTTGATATTGTCCTCTAATCCTGCAAACCGCTCCATGTGAAAGATATACTTTTGAACATAGGCAAACAACATATTAATCAGAGCCGCTTGCAGAATCCATTTGCGAAAGTGTTGATAGCTCTCTGTTGTCATCGGTATACTGACGATCGTTAGGATCAGAATAAAGGGTTCTGCCAGCAACAAATAGTCAAGAACGGTATTGATGACTCCGGCATCATTCAGTAGGGCACTGGCAAAGACAACAATTAGAAATAAAAATAGACTGAGTAAAAGACTTTTTGAGATCGCAACCTGCTTTGGGTCTTTACTTCGAGCATTAAATAACACCGACCCACAGGCAAGAGGAATTGCAGCAAAGTGCAAAAAGTTAATTGCAGAGGGGATTTTGAGCGATGTAAAAACCCGTGGAAAGAGGGCAGAACCAATTCCAAACAAGGTTAAGTTGGTATTGGTCACATACCCTTTTGGTTTCGTTTTAGCCTCTAATTGTGCAGTCATTCGCATGTCCACGATTGCTCACGCTTAATAGCAGCTTATCTTAATGACTCTGATATCCGACATAAAGCGGGATATGCTTCCCACTACCTTTATAATTCATCAAGCTGCTACCAGACAGATTGCGCGTGACACCGCCTCTTGTTTCCCTGACGTAGGTCGTGTAGTTTATACCACCGCCGTAATTAATTTCCCCCAAGGTAATTGAGACAGAAGACTCATGGTTGATGAACATGGGATGGCTTTGCGTTCCATCGGAAGAGGGCGTGGTGGTGTAAGCTAAACCACCCAATAATTCAGTTCTGCCGCCGTTTTTAGTGTCGATGAGGGTGCCTCCGCGCTCCGTTTTCAACCCCAAAATCCAGAGGCTACCGCCATCATTCGTAATGTGAGTGCCAGCATTTTCCACATTGAACTGGCGTGCCCAGATGTTTTGTCGCCCAAAACGCCAATCACCACCTCCCACATCTTCAATGAAGACATCACCGGAACCGGTCATGTTGCCTGTAACGTCAAGCAAGTTTTTCAACACCAGCGTGCGTGAAGATGCATTATCGATCGTCAGCGGAAAATCGTAGCCATTTGCCAGTCGCTCAATCACAACAATTGGGCTGGTACCATCAACTACTTTAAACTTTGCGTTATTACTGATGGCTCTGACTCTGCCTTCGGTACCCAAAATCCGTCGCACGTTATTGCGGACCAGAATCGTTCTCTGAATTTCAAACGTGCCACCTGCAGGAAAGTAAACAGTTGT
The DNA here is from genome assembly GCA_049581985.1 of Kovacikia sp. GTDB lineage: Bacteria > Cyanobacteriota > Cyanobacteriia > Leptolyngbyales > Leptolyngbyaceae > Kovacikia. Next base: position 3,167 of record JBAUTA010000975.1, on the reverse strand, counting down.
TTTACCAGAGTCGATCGCTGCCTGGATTGCGTCTGTGTCGTCTTTCCCGTCATCTGGAATGGCACCGTAGGCTACAACATTTGCCCAAGGAGTCTGAACCGGGTCATCCCAGGGAACATCTGGAGTCTCTTTGACGGCCAACCTCAACGTTTGTAGCGGTGAATCGAACAATTTGGCAACAGACCCGGTCAGAAACTCTGATACCTCTGGTTCGGCTACGGCGTTACGGCCACTTTCAATTGCGACTCTATACCCCGAAGTGATGATATTACGAGCCAGCAATCGATCTCCGTTTTCAATGGCAGGACGACTCAACGCGATCCCTACACCATTCAGCGACGAATCGAGCAGGGTCATCTGCCCAGTTTTATTGGTAATTGCAGGCACCGCATTATGGCTGGTCAACCTACGGATATTAACCACCTGTCCGTCATTCGAGAACCCATAAACGCTCTGGTTTTCCAGTTGAATATCTTCAAAGGTCTGGCTATTAACCGTGTTGACCGTCATGATGCCGTACTGGAATCCCTTGACGGTGACTCCTTTGACTAGAAGTGGCCCGATCTCATCAGCAAAGTCCATATCGAGTCCAATCACACCCTGACCATCGCCAGATTGGATAGTCACCTGGCGCATGGTTCCCTGGTTGCTGGCGTTGAACTGGACGCCGATCGCTCCCGGATTTCCGGTTCCCGTATCCACTGTCAGGTTTCGAATCGAGTTGCCAAACCGCTGGGCTGGAGCAGGACCTGTAAAGACAACAGCTTTTGGGTTATTACGGTCTGTGAAGCCTGCTGCTCCTGCTTTTAACTTGATAATCACACCATTCTGGCTTTGCCCTTGGACGATTGTATGTTTATAGTCATTGCCTGTACCGGGCGTACCTGCGGGCCAACTTAACGTTGTAGAGACTAAATAGGTGCCATTGGGTAGATAGATAATGCGTTTGCCATTTGGATAAGCATTGAGTGCCGCTTGAATTGCCGCCGTATCATCCGTAATGCCATCTCCCTTAGCTCCATAGTTCTTGACATTGAGAACTCCCGCATCTTCAGGGAAGATGATATTTTCGCCCATACTAAGCAACTTCATACTAACTGCAAAAGTAGCTAGAGTACTTGCAGGTATAAAATTACCATAAACATAGCTCTCCTCATTGAACTGCGAGATCAAGAGACTTAAAAGTAACAATTCAAGCATGATTGGACGGGAGAAAGAAGTGATCGTGGTATAGAAAGATTCATTTGCTCCATGTTTAACACACCCCTTTTTTGAAATGTTTAACTAATTATTATGGTCATTATCTTCTTTGATGACCAGAATTATGATTAATGATTTAGTCACAGCAATACACCAAGTAGCTGTACCCAATTAATTTGAACATAGAATGTTTGCACTAACCCTCGGCTATCGCTGCACCCATTACCAAAAGGGACCTATAGGAAGTCTTCTATTTAATTATGGCTGCTCACTTACCTACTTTTTGCTGTGACTAAATACATGATTAGCTTGAATAGCTTTATCTAAAATAGATGCAGTCTTTTCAAGAGAACGCTCTATATAATGGCTCCCAAAAGCTGATTTATCATCTTTAGAAGCTAATTCTAAAGCTTGGCGTAAACTCGTTTCTAAATCTGTCTCATCTTTATAAACTATGCCGACTGGTATTGGATAGTTAACTTGGCTACTCATTAAAGAAAAGTCTGGACATACAACATAGGTTTGTAACCCAATTGCATCTGCGGCAACACCGCTACATCTGTAAAAATATTTTGTCTTTTCATAATTCAACACAACGACATCACAGGCTGATAAAGCAGATATGTAGGCATCATTAGTAGATGTATCAACCAACTTGACACCCTGTAAATCCATGCCATCAAAACATGAGAAATCATTTGTACCAATAATCAATAGAAAATCTAAATTCTTAGCGATTTCCAACATCAAAGTAAGAGTATTAGAAAAGTTTTTCCCTTTTCTTGATTCTCCAACAATACCAACTTTTTTCCTAGAGATTTCATGCTCATCAAATAATAAATCTGATTGGTTTTCATCTCTTACAACACAATGAGGTAATGATATTTGTCGATTTAAATCTTCTTTTTGATAACCTAAGTCCATCAAAACAGACGTAGTTTCAAGAACAATAAATTTATAGCTTAGATGGAGATATATCTTAAGAAGCAATTTCATGAATCGACTTTGATATGCTTGTTGGACATTGTGATTGTTTACCAAATAGACATTTTGAGTCCAACAAGAAAACAAGAATGTGAAAATAAGGAATTCCGTTGAGAATGCATATATAATCACTGCATCTTTATCTTTGGCTTTGCTTATTTTCCTTCCCAAATTGATATGGCTAATGATGAGTTCAATTAATTTAAAGATTTTTCTGAGCAAAGCATTATCAATGCTTGGGAAAAGTATAGGTGAATCCCCTGTAATAACCCAGATATCATTATTTGAAAGATTTGCAGAGTCGATCAACATTAATTCTAAATTGTTGCGCATGTCTAATTACCTGGGTATATTTTTTACGCATTTCAAAACCAAAAGCTTTGGCTTTGATAATTGTGTTCGCTGCTTTTCTTAGCTCTTTGGCAATAAATAACTAGGCACAATCTTCAATTACCAAAATACAAAAGCGATCGCAAATTTTCTTGGTTTGGTACGCTTCGACAACTGTTCTATATAAATGGCACTGAACAAAAGACTACATGTCGAGCACTAAATCGCTCACGAAGTAATTTTTCAAAAGCTCAACATCCTGACTATCTTTCTTGAGCCGTCCCCTAATACGTATCTTAAAAACAGGAGACAACTAAAGTGTACAAATTCGTGTGGAGCTGATTCTTAGGCACAGATCTAGAAGCCAACATATCTTTAATCACTTCTAAAACTTGTATTTTCCAAGTTCGACCAGACTAGCTACACTTGGATCAGGGGTTGGCGAGAACAAAAATCTCTGATGGAGCAGCTGTTCATATAAGTTACCTCTGTTCATATGAGTTATCTATAGTTTATTGTTCATATCTAGAAAAAGAAGCCGATTTGTCAACACTTTGTCCTTCTGCAACACCCCACGAGCGTTGGATATTCAGCAATTTTTGGGGTTGACTAGCTATTAATCTCGCTCATAAAACCCTGCCTCAATTCAGGTC
>JBAUTA010000974.1:0-5672 GCA_049581985.1 Kovacikia sp. | reverse complement strand
CAGAGTGGAGATCGCGGCATTGTCCTTGGCGTGGTTTTGCTACTGCTGGTGTTTCTGGTAATGATCGTTGGCATCGTTTTTGTCCAGGAAGGAACCCGTCGTATTCCAATCATTTCAGCCCGTCGTCAGGTCGGACGTCGTATGTATATGGAACGCAGTAGCTATCTACCACTGCGGCTAAATCAGGGTGGCGTCATGCCCATCATCTTTGCTTCAGCAGTGCTAGTTTTGCCCCTGACCCTGGCTCAGTTTACGAAGAACGACATCGCAATTAAATTTGCAAACTACGTCAGCCCCAGCGGTCCAACTCCCTGGGCTTATATGACTCTTTACTTAGTTTTGATCCTGTTTTTCAGCTACTTCTACGCCTCCTTAATCGTCAATCCGGTTGATATGTCCCAAAACCTGAAGAAAATGGGAGCTAGTATTCCTGGAATCCGCCCTGGTAAAGCAACCAGTGACTACATTGAGCGCGTGTTAAACCGCCTGACTTTTTTAGGAGCCATTTTTCTGGGTCTGGTTGCCATTCTGCCAACCGCAATTGAAAGTGCAACCCACGTGAGGACATTCCAGGGATTAGGGGCGACCTCGCTGCTGATTCTGGTCGGCGTCGCCATCGATACGGCTAAGCAAATTCAAACCTACGTGATTTCCCAACGTTATGAAGGAATGGTGAAACAGTAGTGGCAAGACTTATTTTTCTAGGCGCTCCAGGAGCAGGCAAAGGAACCCAGGCGAAAGTATTAGCTGATCTCAGTCAAATACCTCATATTTCTACGGGTGACATTTTACGGGAATCCGTTGGTCAACAATCTCCCCTGGGTCTAAAAGCTCAAGCCTATATGGACCGGGGAGATTTAGTACCAGATCAACTGGTGATTGAGCTAATTCGAGAGCGATTGAGCCAGCCCGATGCTTTAAAGGGTTGGATTTTGGACGGCTTTCCACGAAATGTAACTCAGGCAGAATTTTTGGATGACCTATTAACCGAGCTTAACCAGGGCTACAGTAATGCCGTTAACTTTGAGGTGCCTGATGAAATCCTGGTGGAACGTTTGTTAGGACGGGGACGTAAGGATGATACTGAAGATGTGATTCGACATCGCTTAAGGGTCTACCATGACCAAACAGCGCCATTGATAGATTTCTACCAAAATCGGCAAAAGCTGATAACGATCAATGGTGATCTATTGCCTGAGGAAGTAACTGAGGCACTTAAACAGCTTGTCTAAGCCTGTCCTTATTTAGTGCCTACTTTACCTATACACACCCTAAATGTGCGGTATTTGAGCCGAATGATTTAGACTCAAGGAGAAATCATTCTCTATGCTGGGCCTCCAGTCCATTTACTTCCTGATAGTTTGTTGAGTTGAGGAAAATGAATTGTCAAAACAAGACCTGATTGAAATGGAAGGGACAGTGACTGAATCACTTCCTAACGCAATGTTTCGAGTAGATTTGGACAATGGGTTTAATGTGCTTGCTCACATCTCCGGGAAAATTCGCCGGAATTATATCAAGATCCTACCCGGCGATCGGGTCAAGGTAGAACTAACTCCCTATGACCTGACCAAAGGTAGAATCACCTATCGTCTTCGGAATAAGAAGTAGTTTTCTAATTCAATTGGAGGACTGATCCTGCCAAGTTAATATACTTTGACTCAAAATCGGGTAATAAATTTGACAGTTTTTATAAAATTTTGATAGAATGTTATGTTTGTAATACTGGCGAGATGAGGCATGAAGGTTCGGGCATCGGTACGTAAAATTTGTGAGAAATGTCGTGTCATTCGTCGTCGCGGCAGAGTAATGGTGATCTGCTCAAATCCTAAGCACAAACAGCGCCAGGGTTAGCAGACTATTTTTCAGGTGCTAAATTGCATCCAAGTTCCACTGACTTGTGGAATTGATTTCGTAGCGACAGTTGAAAACTGGGAGAAAAAAGCGTGGCACGGATTGCCGGAGTAGACCTGCCTCGAGACAAGCGCGTCGAGATAGGCCTTACCTACATTTACGGAATTGGACCGACTCGGTCCAAGGAAATTTTGAAAGCAACCGGGGTTAACCCTGATACTCGCGTCAAGGAACTGACTGACGCAGAGGTTGCCTCTTTGAGGGAAGCAGTTGAGGAAAATTATCAGGTTGAAGGCGATCTGAGACGGTTGGAATCCATGAACATCAAGCGGTTGATGGATATTGGTACCTATCGCGGACGTCGTCATCGTCTGGGGCTGCCCGTAAGAGGTCAGCGGACTCGCACAAATGCCCGGACCCGTCGGGGTGGTCGGCGCACCGTCGCTGGGAAGAAGAAAGCGCCCAGCAAGAAGTAATGAGCGGACTCTATATGTGGTGGGTGAGTTAGAGAAACAAACCTGTGTTGCTGCCTCCCCATTACAGATAGGCCCTGTTTACAACCCCAGAAGGTCTGATTCCTTCATGTACTGCAATTCTGTAGCCTAAATTCTAAAAGCAGAGAACTGATATGCCTCCAGGAAAACCAACTAGAAAAACCGGAGCACGCAAGCAAAAAAAGAACGTGCCGAGCGGTGTGGCTTACATTCAATCCACCTTTAACAACACGATTGTGACCATCTCTGACACCAATGGTGAGGTGATCTCATGGGCTTCAGCTGGCTCTAGTGGCTTTAAGGGTGCAAAGAAAGGAACCCCCTTTGCTGCTCAGACAGCGGCAGAAGCTGCAGCCCGGCGGGCAAGCGACCAGGGGATGCGTCAGATTGAAGTCATGGTCAGCGGTCCGGGAGCGGGACGGGAAACAGCAATTCGTGCACTTCAGGGAGCAGGCTTGGAAATCACACTGATCCGGGACGTTACCCCGATTCCCCATAATGGTTGCCGTCCACCTAAACGGCGTCGGGTTTAGGAAGAACTTCTCTTATCCTGAGCTTTTTCAGTTTAATGAGTTGCTTTCTGGGTAGAGGTTTAAGGGTTGGGGCGGATTGTTGGGTTTGCGTTGGTCAGTAAGGCATTTGCCTTTCGTCAAGTAGAGGGGAGGTTGCTTCATGGCACAATTTCAGGTCGAATGCGTAGAGACAAAAACCGAGAGGGATCAAAGTCAAACAAGCAAGTTTGTAATTGAACCCTTAGAGCGTGGGCAGGGAACGACGCTTGGTAATGCTCTCAGGCGAGTGTTGTTGTCTAATTTAGAAGGCTCAGCGGTTACAGCGGTGCGGATTGCTGGCGTGAATCATGAATTTGCTACAATTCCGGGCGTTCGGGAAGATGTCTTAGACATTCTGCTGAACATGAAAAAGGTTGTTCTGCAGAGCTATTCTTCCCAGCCGCAAATCGGTCGCTTGTTGGCTCAAGGGCCTGCAACCGTTAAGGCAGATCAGTTTGACTTGCCCTCTGAAGTGCGGTTGGTCGATTCGAATCAGTATATTGCTACGCTTTCCGCGGGGGCAACGCTAGAGCTAGAGTTCAGGATTGAACGGGGTAAAAGTTACCGTGCTGTTGACAAAGGACGGGATGAAACGGCTGCTCTCGACTTTTTGCAAATCGACTCTGTGTTTATGCCTGTCCGTAAGGTTAATTACACCGTAGAAGATGCAAGAGTCGGCGGTTCGATCGAGAAAGACCGTTTAATCATGGAGGTCTGGACAAACGGTAGTTTAACTCCCCAGGAGGCGATTAGTCAGGCGGCAAATATTTTGGTGGATTTGTTTAATCCGCTGAAGGAGATTACGTTTGAGCCAACAGCGGATGATGACTATCCAGATGAAGATCCCGCTAATCAGATCCCGATCGAAGAACTGCAACTTTCAGTCCGTGCCTACAACTGTTTGAAACGCGCTCAAATTAATTCCGTTGCCGATCTTCTCGACTACAGCCAGGAAGATCTTCTGGAGATCAAAAACTTTGGTCAAAAGTCAGCAGAAGAAGTTGTTGAGGCTTTACAACAGCGCTTGGGAATTACCCTGCCGCAAGAAAAGTCGTCCAAGCCCAATGGGTAGTGATTAGTTGTTAGTTGTCGGAACCAGTCTGACATCTGACACCTGATACCTGACACCTGATGCCCACCTACCTACTATTTCAAGTTATGCGCCACCGTTGTCGTATCCCTCAATTAAGTAAGCCTGCCGATCAGCGTCGTGCTCTGTTACGAGCATTGACCACTGAGTTAATCCGTAACGGACGGATTAAGACAACCAAAACCCGTGCTAAGGCGGTGAGGTCTGAAGCTGAACGGATGATCACCCTGGCAAAAGATGGTTCGCTGGCATCACGCCGGCAAGCTCTAGGCTATATCTATGACAAGCAGCTTGTTCATGCCTTGTTTGAGCAAGCAGGTGCACGATATGGCGATCGGGAGGGTGGCTATACCCGCATTCTCCGGACGGTTCACCGTCGGGGTGATAACGCCGAAATGGCAATTATTGAACTGATCTAATCCCATGATTTCCTCCCCATCCTTACCAACTCAACGGGTTGCCCTGGTAATTCAATACCTGGGCACTTGCTTTCATGGTTGGCAACGGCAACCAAAGCACCGGAGTGTGCAGGAGGAGATTGAAACTGTCATTGCGTCTGTTTTAGATCATCCCGTCCGTATTCATGCGGCTGGCAGGACAGATTCAGGGGTTCATGCCGCAGCACAGGTTGCCCATTTTGATGCGCCCACTCAGATTCCAGCGCACCGCTGGGCAGATATTCTCAACTCCCGCTTACCTGGCGATATTTTAATCCGGGCTTCGGCGGCCGTTCATTCTACCTGGCACGCTCGATTTTCTGCCCTCTGGAGACGGTACCGCTATACCCTCTACACTGATCCCCGCCCTAATTTGTTTATTCGTCCCTTTACCTGGCACTACTATTATGAGCCTTTGGACGAGGGGCTGATTCAGGATGCGCTCACTCCTCTCATTGGGCGGCATCACCTTGCGGCGTTTCATCGGGCAGGATCTAATCGTCCCCACTCGTGGGTTGAGGTGCAGGTAGCCGAATGTAATCGTCAAGGAGCCTTTGTTTATATTGAAATTCAAGCAAGTGGTTTCCTTTATGGCATGATGCGCCTGCTGGTAGGGTTGCTGGTGCAGGTAGGGCGGGGGATTCGATCACCCCTCAGCTTTACCGAGATCTGGCAAGAACAGCATCGGGAACGGGTTAGGTACGCTGCCCCTGCCCAGGGTCTCTGTCTGTTAAGAGTGGGTTACCCGGAGTTCCCCTTTCCTCCAGAAGTGTGGTTTGATGCTCAACCTGCTTTTGCCTTTCCGACCCTGCTTGAGCAGCCTGCCATCGTCTGATTGCGATCGGACATTTCCAAAAGTTTTAACTGACTCCATCTTTAAAGAATACCGAGATCGCCATGAACAAAACCTATCTCCCCCCTCACGATTCCATTGAGCGTAACTGGTACGTCGTGGATGCTGCTGATCAGCGTCTCGGTCGCCTCGCCTGTGAAATTGCAATGGTTCTCCGGGGAAAAAACAAACCAACGTATACCCCATTCCTGGACACGGGGGATTTTGTCATTGTTATCAATGCCGAAAAAATAGATGTGACAGGCAAGAAGCGGGCTCAAAAGCTTTACCGTCGGCACTCTGGTCGTCCTGGTGGGATGAAAACAGAAACCTTTGCCAAACTTCAGGCACGGATTCCCGAACGGATTATCGAACACGCTGTGAAAGGGATGCTGCCGAAGAACACCTTAGGCC
>JBAUTA010000973.1:0-1860 GCA_049581985.1 Kovacikia sp. | reverse complement strand
CTCTTAACATGCTCAAGCGGTTTATTCTTGAAGGATGCTTGTTATCCAAAGTCTAGATTTAAGTAACATCCCTGTCTATCCCTTTGTCGATGCAGCCCGGTATCTCAAGATTCCGGTGGATACGCTGCGATCGTGGGTACGGGGGCGTTCGTATAATACAAGCCAGGGAAACCGTTATTCTGAACCACTGATTGAACTGTCTAGTCCAAATGCGAGAGAGCTTTCATTTACTAATCTGGTAGAGGCTCATGTACTGAGAGCCATTCGCGTTGAGCATAAAATTCGATTAGATCAAATTCGGATTGCTTTGAACTATATCAGCTTAGAGCTGGGGTATGAGCATCCCCTGGTGAGAGAGGATTTTTTGAAAACGGACGGCAAGTCTATTTATGTAGAACATCTAGGGAGGTTATTGGATGCTTCAAAACACGGACAGATTGCGATTCGAGAAACATTAGAAATTTACTTGACGCGAATTGAGGTGGATGAAAAGGGGATTGCAGCCCGTTTGTTTCCGTTCATTCATCCCAAGCAAAGGAACGATCCGAAGATCATTGTAATTGATCCGAATATTTCCTTCGGTCGTCCAGTGATTGAGGGAACCCGAATTCCAACAGGAATTTTGGCAGATCGAGCTAGGGCTGGTGAATCCGCAGATGCTTTAGCACAAGACTTTAACTGCGATCGCTCTCTAATACAAATTGCGCTTGACTACGAAGGTTTAGCTGCGTGAGCGAGTCTTCAAAGCCTGTTTTCTTTGTCGATGAGTGTTGTTTAGGAATTCAGGTTGTAGAAGTATTACGGAGTGCTGGGGCTTCAGTCGAAATTCATTCTGATCACTTTCCATCAGGTAAACCAGACGTGGAGTGGTTAGCTGAAGTTAGTCAGAAGGGATGGCTTGTTATTACAAAGGACAACAAAATCAGTCGCAATACTTCCGAGCAGATGAGTATTGCGATCGCTAATGCCAAAGTTTTTATTTGGGCTACAGGTAGCGCATCCCGAAACAAATTAGTGAGAGACTTGGAAGGATCTGTTGTTGCAATGGAACGATTTGCTATCAGCCAGCCGTCTCCATTCATTGCAAAGGTCTATCCCTACGGAAAAGTTCAACTTTGGAAACATAGAGACAAACTACTGAAGGTTCTCAGGCAAAATATTGGAATTGATGAAGGTACTTGAAGCACTTGGCTTAATCCTCCTCATCTGGCTCATCTTCGGGTACAGCTTCATCAGACAGCACGATCGCCTTACCCATGACGGCTTCAATTTTGGTGAGCAGGGTGCGCTTACGTGTAGTGATGAACCCTTCAAAATCATTGGCACGCAATAGGGTTGGGGTAATGCAGTGAGTTTCGAGGATAGCGTCCATCTCTACATCGTCTAGCTGGACGTGTTCGTGTTGCTGAAGTTGCTTCAGGTAGGTACTTGGAGCATTGCCGCCGATCATCCGGTTTGCTTTGTAGGATATGGGCGTTTTGTTGAGGATGGCGTTGTAGCGACTGGGAGGAATCCGTTTGTCTTCGCACCATTTCCTTGGAAAGATGTGGTGAATATCGAGCTTACGCTCTTCCCAATCAGTCTCATCTAAATCGCGGATCGTCGAATTCCAGAAGAAGTCTTTGGCTCCCTGTCTCTGTACTAGGACGTTAATTCCTTTGTAAGCAGCACTGGTGCGCGATCGCAGTGTTTCTAACCGACCGGGTTGGAAGTTTGCATCGCGAATGGTCGTTGGTTCTTGGTCACTGCCATCAATCCATTGCATCAAGTCTTGAAGATCTAGCGCCATGCGAGTTTCAACGGCACCGCCATAGAGCTCGCCTAAGACTCCACACCAGTACCAACGAGCAAGCTTATGAT
>JBAUTA010000972.1:0-7780 GCA_049581985.1 Kovacikia sp. | reverse complement strand
GATCATTGACCACACATCCCGCTGCACTGGTAGCAAGGCTACCCAGGATAATCACACCAACGAGGGGCCAAGGAGGGGTTCCGCGGGCCGCCAAAAAAACCGCCCAGAGAGCGGGAACCATCAAAATCAACCGGCCTTCAGGTTTATCCCACCGGAGTAATCGGACGATCGTCATCCACGCAGGTTCGGAGCGTTCAGATTGAATTGACATAAAAGCCTGGGGATTCCTTTAAGGAGCGATCAAGAAATAACTTCACTGGTTGACCAAAGAAGGGTGCTGTTAGCCGTAGCCTAACGCCCTCCCACAAACTATTTTTCTACCAGTTCTAAGGACAATTTTATCGCAGGGAATGGGCGGACAGACTCGTTCCTCCCCTCACTTTAGACTTAGAATTTTCTGCTGCGCCTGGCGAATTTGTTGGTTCGCTCGTTGCCAAATTGCCCAGGTGGTGGGTTGCAGGAAAACTTGTGTCCCATTCCCATAGGTTCTGACCCCATATTTTCGAATCAGCAAGGTGCTTTCCGGCAGGGACACCGGGAACAGTTGATTTAAGGGGTCATTGGAGGGACCTGGGGGTTCTACTTTTTTGAAGTCCAGATAGGATTGCCAGAGTTTAATGGCGAGTTTGTGATCCTCAACGGTTTCTGCCAGATCTGGGTAAATCAGATGGTTTTTGACCTCTGGTTGATTGGCGAACTGTTCCAGGGAAGCTTCCATGGTTTGCACCATGCGGCTGTAGTCCTGGTAGCTAATGCCGACTGGGCCTACGGTTGAGTCAGCTAACCGGCCTGTCATCAAGCTATTTAACCGAACCGCAGTTTCTGAGAACTGCTTAAGCGTCATTAAAGCTTGGGTTTCGGTCTCAGCGTGTTGGCTAATCGTGTTGTAATTATTACGATAAGTTACTAACTTTTCCTGACTTTTGGCGAAGGCAAACGTGCTTTTCGGTATTTTTTCTAGAAGGTCGATCGCATCCTGCCACTGGCGACTGGCATTTTGCCAAACGTTGAGCGCATGGGGAGGGTTTTGAACGGCAACGGCTGCCTGCCAGGCAAGCTCTTGGGCTGTTTGAAGGTTACCTGCTGCGGCCTGTTCGGTGGTGAGACGGCGATCGATGGCAGTGTAGTTTGCCCGATAAACGGGTAGTTTTTCCCTCGACTGAACTGAAGCCGTTGTTGCTGAACTTGAGGTTTCGGTGGCAGCGGTTTCCAATAGCGCAATCGCCTGTTGCCATTTACTCTTTGCCTGTTGCCAGATGCTTACTGGATGGGGTGGGTTTTGCACCATCACGGCTGCTTCCCAGGCAAGCTGACGAGCTGCTGTAAAGTTATCTGTGGCTGACTTAGACTGGGTAGAAGGAGGAGCTTGGGATTTGGCAGACAAAAAGTGGTTCGTTAGGGAACAACCTCCCAGCAAGAAAATGCCAGCGGATAGGGCAACGGTCAGGTGAAGCGGTTTCATCTGAAATTTGTTATCAGAGGTCAGTGGTTAATTAATCCGTGGTCAAATCAAGCCATTCATTAGTGGCAATGGCAGCAATGGTGGTAATGGCGATACCGGGGAATCAGGGGGTACCCTGCAAAGTAGATTAGATTTCGTCAGGGCTCCACCCAAATCTACGGCAAAAGTATAAGATTGACAGCTTAAATGTTTAAACATTTAGTTAAGGTTAAGCATTTTATAAGGGGCTGGGCGTCATTAAACTAAAGATACCAGTAGGGTGAAGGGGAGAAACCCCTTGCCTGGAGGCGCATCTCCCAAATCCCTTTTTAACAATTAACTAGCTAACCTAGTTTTTCTTAGTTTTTTTTAGTTAAGCCTTTAAAAAACAGACGTTTCAAAACACACTCCCTAAGTATCTCCCCATGTCTAATGCCCAAACTAACGCTCAAAAACTTTACGAAGGTAAGGCCAAGATCCTTTACGCGACTGATGATCCGGATGTGCTGTTGACCTATTTCAAGGATGACGCAACTGCATTTAATGCTCAAAAACGAGGCCGCATTCAGGGTAAGGGGGCAGTTAATTGTGCAATTTCTAGTCATTTGTTTCAGCAGCTAGAGGCCAAGGGAATTCCTACCCACTTTATTAATCAGTCGAGTGCCAATGAGATGCGGGTCCGGGCGGTCAAAATTTTGCCCCTAGAGGTGGTGGTGAGGAATATTGCAGCGGGGAGTCTCTGTCGAGAAACCGGGCTGGAACTAGGAACCGTGCTTAAGCGTCCTCTGGTGGAGTTCTATTACAAAAACGATGGCTTGGGTGATCCGCTGTTGACGCCCGATCGCCTGCTGCTGCTAGAACTGGCAACCCCTGAACAAGTGGAGCACCTACAAACGATGGCACTTCAAGTTAATGAAGCTTTGCAAATTTTCTTTCAGAGTTGCGATATTTCCCTGGTGGACTTTAAGTTGGAATTTGGGCTGGATCGGAATCAGCAGCTTATTTTGGCCGATGAGATTAGTCCAGACACCTGTCGTTTATGGAATCAAGCGGAGGCCGATCCGCAACGACGAGTGATGGATAAAGACCGTTTTCGCAACGATTTGGGTAACGTTGAATCCGCCTATCAACAGGTGATGGAGCGAGTTTTAAGTATTCAGTTATGACTTTTTTAGTTCAGAAACGAGTTTTTCGAGCCCTTTAAACTGAGCACTCAAAATCCTGTACTGAGATATCAAGACCAATCAATGCGGTAGAATCTCAAGGTTTACCTGAAGTTACATTCCTGCCTGATACGGTTTGATTATTTAACATGCCTTAGGTGGGGCGTGGTGTGTGGAGATACCTAAGAATTTGAACATCATGCGTTTATCCCCGGTTCTGGTGGCATTTCTTGCCGCCTCAGCGACTTTCGGTTTGTCTAACTCTGCTAGAGGGCAAGCGGTTACCCCAGACTCCTCTAGGACTGACTCCAATCATTCATTTTCACTGGCACCGGAAGGGGTGTCTGCCATCAAATCAGTCCGGTTTGGAGCGCCTGCCCCAATTCCGGCAGGGCAGTCCTTAGCGTTGCAGACAGCGCCTTCAGAGTCGCGTCAGCGCGTCTTCCCCTCAAAAAGTATTTTGCAGGCGCAAGGGGCGGGTACGCCGGATCCGCTTGTTCCAGGAGATCGGGGGGTTCCTCAACAGGGAACTCCTAACCAGCTTCAGTTGACTCCAAAGCCAGCCTCCCCCGGCCCAACCTTGACTATCCCGCCTGAGGTTAAGCCCACACCCGCTCCTACCCCTGAGCAAACGACACCCGCCCCCCCTACCTCTGGGGAATCAGCGCCAACGGCTCCCGAACAATCGGCCCCGCCTGTCCCCGGTTCGCCAGGTGAAAGCCCCCTGACTCCTGCAACGCCTGACCAGACAACTGCTCCAGAGCCGAGGGTTCTGGTTGCTGAAGTTTTGGTAAGCGGGGTTGAAGGGAATTTTCAAGAGGAGGTCTATCGGGCAATTAAAACTCAACCTGGGCGGACAACTACCCGATCGCAGTTGCAGGAAGATATTAATGCCATTTTTGCAACGGGCTATTTCTCTAACGTTCAGGCGGTGCCAGAGGATACCCCGTTGGGGGTCCGCGTTACTTTTGTGGTGCAGCTTAACCCGGTGCTCAAGTCGGTGCAGATAGAAGGGAAAAAGGTTTTACCCGACAAGGTCGTCCAGGATGCCTTTAGTGACCAATACGGGAATGTCCTGAATCTGGTTCAGCTTCAGGAGGGGATTAAAAAAGTCAATAAATGGTACCAGGACAATGGTTATGTTCTGGCACAGGTGGTAGATGCGCCTAAGGTCTCTCCCGATGGGGTCGTCACCCTGGATGTTGCGGAAGGAATTGTCGAAAACATTCAGGTGCGCTTCGTCAATAAGGAGGGAGATGATAAGGATGCAAAAGGGAACCCAATTCGGGGCAGAACGCGACCTTTCATTGTGACCCGTGAGTTTGAGCTAAAGCCAGGAGACGTGTTTAACCGGGCTTTGGTTGAACGGGATCTGCAACGGGTCTATAGCTTGGGTATTTTTGATGATGTCAAGCTTTCGTTGAATCCTGGCGAGGATCCGCGTAAGGTTGTCGTGGTCGCTAACGTGGTTGAGAAGAATACAGGATCGATCGCAGCCGGTGCCGGGATAAGCTCTGCCAGCGGTCTGTTTGGTACGGTCAGCTATCAGCAACAAAATATTGGTGGCAATAACCAAAAACTTGGGGCTGAAGTCCAGATTGGTGAACGGGAAATCTTGTTCGATCTCAGCTTTACCGATCCCTGGATTGGCGGGGATCCGTTCCGGACTTCCTATACGGTCAACCTATTCCGACGCCAAACCATTTCCTTGATTTTTGATGGTGGCCCCAATGAAGTGCGGTTGGCAA
Organism: Kovacikia sp.; assembly: GCA_049581985.1. GTDB lineage: Bacteria > Cyanobacteriota > Cyanobacteriia > Leptolyngbyales > Leptolyngbyaceae > Kovacikia. The sequence continues at coordinate 3,428 of JBAUTA010000972.1, read as the reverse complement.
ATGACGATCGCCCCCGAATCGTTCGGACGGGTGGTGGCATCAGCTTTTCTCGACCACTGAATGGCAATCCCTATCGGCGATCGGAGTGGGCAGCATCGGTGGGTTTGCAATATCAGCATGTGCAAGTCACCGATGCTGATGGCAACGATGTGAAGGTCGATCAACTGGGGAACAACCTCAGTTTTAGCGGTAAAGGCAATGACGACCTGTTTAGCCTTCAGTTTGGTATCGTACGTGATCTTCGAAATGACCCCTTGCGCCCCACCCAAGGATCTTTATTACGTTTGGGAACTGAACAATGGCTCCCCTTTGGTTCCGGTAGTATTCTGGGTAACCGTTTGAGGGCTGGCTACAGCTACTATATCCCCATCCAATTTATCCGCTTTACAAAGGGATGTCGGGGTAAGAATCCTTCTGGGGCAGATTGTCCGCAAACCCTTGCTTTCAATCTCCAGGGCGGTACAGTGATTGGAGATTTGCCTCCCTATGAAGCCTTTGCCCTGGGCGGCAGCAATTCCGTGCGCGGCTATGATGAAGGTGACCTTGCGGCTGCTCGCAGTTTTGTCCAGGGGACGATCGAATACCGCTTTCCCGTCTTTTCAATCATTTCGGGCGCTTTATTCTTTGATGCCGCGACAGACTTTGGGACTCAGGACAACGTACCTGGCAATCCAGGCGGTGTTCGGGGTAAACCCGGAAATGGATATGGTTATGGCATCGGTGTGCGGGTTCAGTCTCCGCTTGGTCCAATTCGGATTGATTATGGTATCAATGACCAGGGCGATAGCCGCATACACTTTGGGATTGGAGAGCGGTTCTGATGGAGGTAGAGATTAGCAAGGCAGAGGGTAAAGGGCAGAGGGTGGAGGATAGCAGGCATAGAACAGAAGCGACTTTGGTGTTTCAACGAACGCTGAAAGGATCGTTTACCTGTTCGGGCGTGGGTCTGCACACAGGGGCTTCGGTTCAGGTGCGAGTTCTGCCCGCTCCTGGAGGGCGGGGACGCTACTTTGTCCGGGTTGATTTGCCCGATGCAGCCGAAATTCCTGCTTCCGTAGAGACTGTCAGTCAGACAGCACTTTCAACCGAACTGACCCAGGGTAAGGCGCGGGTTCGTACCGTGGAACATCTGCTGGCCGCCCTGGCGGGGATGGGAGTGGATAATGCCCGGATTGAATTGGATGGCCCTGAGGTGCCGCTATTAGATGGATCTGCCAGAGAATGGGTAACGGCGATCGCCCAGGTCGGTCTTGTTACCCAAGCAGAACCGCGCCGCGCCTGGTCGATTCAAGAACCTGTTTGGATTCGAGATCAGGATGCTTTTGTGGCTGCTCTTCCGGCAACCGAAACCCGCTTTACCTATGGCATTGATTTTGATTTGCCTGCCATTGGAAATCAGTGGCATAGCTGGTCCCTAAATGACAATCGGACCTTTGTGGAAGAAATTGCCCCAGCCCGCACCTTTGGGCTACTCCACCAAATTGACTATCTGCGGGATCAGGGTTTAATCAAAGGGGGTAGCTTAGATAATGCGCTAGTTTGTGGCCCGGATGGGTGGATTAATCCGCCTTTAAGATTTTCAAATGAGCCAGCGCGTCATAAACTTCTAGACTTAGTGGGAGACTTAAGTTTATTGGCAGGTTTTCCGACGGCCCACTTTCTGGCGTACAAAGCCAGCCACAATTTGCATACGCAGTTTATGAGATTGCTCACCTGATATCTGATTACCTGATACTGGTCAATTCACGCCTTCCGCACAATTTATTAACTCCCTAGCTCCATGTCCATCATCACTGATCTAACTGATTTCAATTCAACAAGTCCTGTTACCAGTCATTCAGAGGTGACTGGAGAGCGTCAGGATAGTACTTCCAGCCATTCTCACGCAGAACCCCAGATAGCACTTCCGGTTGAGGAAATTCATAAACTACTGCCTCACCGCTATCCTTTTTCACTAGTCGATCGAATTATTGAGCACGTTCCTGGAAAACGGGCTGTTGGCATTAAGAATGTCACCTTTAACGAACCTCACTTTCAAGGACACTTTCCCGGTAGACCGATCATGCCAGGGGTGCTGATCGTAGAGGCAATGGCCCAGGTTGGCGGTGTGGTGTTGACTCAGATGACAGATGTTCAGGGAGGACTGTTTATGTTCGCTGGGATTGATAAGGTGCGATTCCGTCGTCCAGTTGTGCCCGGTGATCAACTCATCATGACGGTGGAATTATTGTGGGTTAAAAAGCGTCGCTTTGGGAAGATGCAAGGACGCGCAGAAGTAGACGGGCAACTGGTTTCGGAAGGTGAACTGATGTTCTCTCTGGTGGAATAAATAGTTTTGAGTTTTGAATTTATGAGCCATGAATTGTTCCCTCATAACTTGACTAAACTCACAACTCATAACTCATAACTCAACACTTCTATGACGACCCTGATTCATCCAACGGCTGTAATCCATCCCGAAGCAGAGCTGCATCCTACCGTCCAAGTTGGTGCCTATGCCGTAATTGGGGCGAAAGTGAAGGTGGGTCCAGGAAGCACGATCGGACACCATGTCATTCTTGATGGTTCGACGGAAATCGGAGCGAGAAACCAAATTTTTCCCGGTGCCGCGATCGGTCTGGAGCCGCAGGACCAGAAATACGACGGTTCTGAGAGCCTGGTAAAGATCGGGGATGACAACTACATTCGGGAGTATGTCACGATTAACCGGGCCACTGGCGTTGGCGAAGCAACCATTATCGGAAATGGCAACTGGCTGCTGGCGTATGTTCACATTGCCCACAATTGCGTCATTGAGGATCAGGTTGTAATTACAAATGCGGCTTCGCTGGCTGGACACGTTTGGGTCGAGTCAAAAGCGAGAATTGGGGGGATGGTAGGGATTCACCAATTTGTTCATGTTGGTCGGCTGGCAATGATTGGGGCAATGGGGCGAATTGACCGGGATGTGCCTCCCTACATGCTAGTAGAGGGGCATCCGGCAAGGGTACGATCGCTTAACCTGGTTGGACTCAGACGGGCGGGAATGACCAATGCCAATGATGGGCAGATTTACCAGACCCTCAAAAAAGCCTTCCGCTTCATCTATCGCTCTGGTTTGACGCTTAACGAAGCGCTCGAAAAGATAGAGCTTCTTCCCGAAAACGAGCACCTGCAGCATCTGCAACGATTTCTTCACCTGTCTCAACAGCAGGGACGACGGGGACCGATTCCGGGCAAGCATTTGGGGGGCGCAGGGGAGCGAGATGATTCATAGCCCTTTCCAGCCCGAAATCCAACATTCAAAATCCAAAATCCAAAATTCTAATTCCCCCCACCCCACACACCCTAGCCACCCTGTTCGCATTTTCATTAGTACTGGCGAAGTCTCTGGTGACCTTCAGGGTTCATTATTGATTGCCGCCCTCAAGCAACAGGCTGCGGAAAGA
>JBAUTA010000971.1:0-4531 GCA_049581985.1 Kovacikia sp. | reverse complement strand
TTAAAAAGGGGGACTTCCGATCCGGTTCCCTCCTTTTTAAGGAGGGTTAGGGAGGATCAAGCCCAGCGTTGGCTAGATTCAGATAACTTGTGTGTACACCGTAGCGAAGGGGGGTGGGGGAGTGGGTGTAAGGTCAATGGAACGAGAATCCAGGGAAAGGAGTCAAGCTCAATGCACCCCAGGCTTGAATCCAGTGTGAAAGCCGTCCGAGTCTAGACAGTCTGAGTCACCCGATATTGACTGGTCAACTTGTTGAGCTGTTGCACCAGTAGGCTGAGGAACAAGCCAACATCAGTGACCACACCAACCGATTCGACTGACCCACGATCGCTCAACTTGGTCACCACCGCCGGATTGATATCGACGCAAACCATCTTTACGCCTGCGGGCGTCATGTTGCCAACGCCGATGGAATGGAGCATGGAGGACAGCATCAAAATCAAGTCGGCACCCTCGATCAAGCGGGCATAGTCTTCCTGGGCTTTGATCAGATCCATGTGGGTATCGGGCAATGGACCATCATCACGGATCGAACCTGCCAACGAGAAGGGAACATTGTGGCGGACGCATTCATAGAAGATCCCATTGGTCAAAACGCCCTTTTCGACTGCTTTAGCGATGCTGCCACAGCGGCGAACGGTGTTAATTACCTTCAGGTGATGACGGTGCCCACCCCGGACAGAAACGCCCCGCTTCATGTCCACGCCTAAGGAGGTGCCCATCATGGATTGTTCGATGTCGTGGACGGCGATCGCATTCCCCCCCAGTAAAGCCTGCACATAGCCTTCGCGGATCAGCTTTGCCAGATGTTCACCGCCGCCTGTGTGGATGACCACAGGTCCCGCAGTCACGACCACCTTACCGCCCTGATCCCGAATCTGGCGCAATTCCCAGGCGATTTGTTCGACTACCAGTTCCACCCGTCGTTCGCTCGACACGCCCGCCCCCATGAAGCTAAATTCCTGGGTATTACGCTGCTCGCGGGATTCGGTTTTGCGGATGGTGCGGATGCCATCGACCCCAACCATAACCCGATCGCCTGTCTGCAAATCTCGCAGGAGTTTGCACCGTGCGGTCATGTTCTTTTCGTCTACGACGATCGCCCCGTCCATCCGCTGATTCTGCACCTTTATCCACTCACAATGTACCCGCACCTCTGTCGGATAGATGGTGGTGACATAAAAATCATCGGGAGCAACCCCATCCTGAATCACCGTTTCCAGGTTGCTGTCGCAGAGTTCCTGGGGCGGTGGTACCGCCCCCAGATCAATCAACTGGGTCATGAGGGTTTCCATCACCTCATGGGAGGGGGCCGTGACCTTTACCTCTGCCGATGAGGTACTCTGTCGTTGCTCTCCCAGATTAAAGTTGAGCACCTGGAAGCTACCGCCACCTTCCACAATTAAATCGAGTGCCTGGTTAATCAGACCTGCATCCAGTAGGTGCCCTTCCATCCGAATCACCCGACTCTCAACCGCTGCACTGGCATGGATCTCGACCCGAACAGGTTCCGTTACCCTGAGTGTCAGGCATTTGGCGGCTCCCCCTGCTTTTAGGAACTCGGTCAGGGGGGTTTCAATTACTTTAAAGCCAACTGCTTTCAGGCGTTGCTTGAGGTCATCGCTGGCTTTGTTCAGAATGACGGTTTGCTCGATATTGACTGCGTTGCAGGCAAAATTAACGGCGTCATCTTCGGCGATCGCAATCCGTTTGACCTCTGGCACCCGCAGTTCAATCAGGCGATTGGAGTAAGCATCGAAAGCACCGGGATAGTAAAGCAAATAGCCATTACTTAGGGGACAGAAGCAGGTATCCAGGTGATAGAATCGCTCATCCATCAACCGCAACGACAGCACCTCAATATCGAGCCATTTAGCAATATAAGGATGGGAATCTAGCTCAGAACGGAAGCCATACCCTGCCCACAGCCAGCGCCCTTCCCGATCGAACAGGGCGTCTCCCGCCCCTTCGAAGGGGAGATCCTTAGGCAGTTCATGCACCAGGTAGCCCTGCTCTTCAAACCACTGCTTGAAAAAGGGTTCTTCACCCTGCCGCTCCTTATGGAAGAAGCGACTGAGCACTACATCATTGCCCAATACCAGGCCCGCATTGGCGGTAAATACCATATCGGGCACACCTTTTTGGGGTTGCACCAAATCCACAATCGCGTGTTCTTTAATGAGGTGGAAAAGCTGCTGCCATTGGTCAACGGCACGATCACGCGAAGACTTGTGAATATTTCCCTCCATCCAGGGATTGATCACGTAATCTACGTCGTAGTGGTCTGGCGAACACATGAGAAAGCGAATTGAGGAAGTCATAGGTGAACCCCAGTAAGTGTGACGCTAAAGCAATAAACAAAGCCGCAAAGCCAATCGTCTATTCTATTACAAAGACTTACCCCCCACAGAGGCTACGATCACAATAAGTCATGAAATCCTGATGTATCTATTGTATTCTTGGGCCTCCTATCCCTGACTTTTTCCAAAAAACGAGGGTAGGGAAAGTTTATCCCATTTTGCCTTGAAGATTGGCGCTTGAGGATTGGCGCTTGAAGATTAGGAAAGCCTTTACACTCCCCCCCCTCTACCCCTGAAACGATCGTTAGTTCAATTGCCCAGCTACTGATTAAGCTGTTGGCATGAGATGATGAAAGCTCCCAATCCCAACCAAGTTCCAACGCGTTCCTATTTCAATGACCGATCTGCTCTATCAGTATCCATCTCTCTATCCTGGAATTTTACTGAAGCGATATAAACGATTTTTCGCAGATGTGGAACTGGCAACGGGGGAAGTGGTGACGGCTCATTGCCCCAATACGGGACCAATGACAGGAGTTTGTAAAGTCGGGAGTGTGGTGTATGTGTCTTTCAGCGATAACCCGAATCGCAAACTCTCCTATACGTTGGAAATGATTCAAGTCCATGACAATGGAGCGACCTGGGCTGGAGTCAATACTAGTTTGCCGAATCGGGTCGTGAATCTGGCACTAACACAAAAGCTGATCCCGGAACTGGGCAACTACAGTCAAATTCGGTTTGAGGTGCCCTATGGGGTAGATCGCAAAAGCCGGATTGATTTTTTGCTTACGGGTGATGAGTCTGACAAACCGATCTATGTGGAAGTGAAGAATACCACCTGGGTGCAGGCAAATCTGGCTCTCTTTCCCGATACGGTCACCACTCGCGGACAAAAACACCTGCGAGAACTGATGGCGTTACTGCCGGACGCTTCTAGTGTCATGCTCTACTTTATTAATCGCAGCGATTGCCCCTATTTCGCCCCCGGAGAAAGCGCTGATCCGGTTTATGGGCAATTGTTTCGAGAGGCGATCGACCTCGGCGTCAAAGTCCTACCCTGCCGCTTTGATGTTTCACCCCAGGGAATTCGTTATTTGGGGTTGGCAGAACTCAGACTGTAACCGTTCTGATCCCAGTGCTTCAGCAGATCTAGAAAGGCGAATACCGCCGGAACTTGCAACGCATTTGATAATTGTGACGTGTACGGTTGGTAAGCGATCGCGAAATTGGGCAAGCACGGCAGGTAAGAAATGGGCGGCCACACTGTGAAAGGTGGCAATTCTGACCTGTCCCCCTTTGGGGCTTTTTTGCAGATCCGCTTCTTTCTACATTAACTCTAGAAGGTTTAACTCTAAGTAGGTAGCTCTAATTAATTGTAAGAAGGGGGAGTGGGGGCTGCGCCCCCAGGCAGGGGGTTCCACCCCCTCCACCCCCAAACTCATCTTTTATTTAATTGCGCCCAGCTACTTAGAAGGCTAAAGTTACCGAGATTGGCAACTGCCACCATCGATCGGAGTTGGGAGAGAGTCATCGAAAAAGCCATGGGGAGAGAGTCATTGTTAGTCTGGGTTTCCTGGCAGTGGAGTGGGGGTTTTAGTGGCGAGTTTTACTAGCGATCGCCCCAGCCCCCTAGCAGAAACTTTAATAGCAATACTTGCCATCCTGCATTTGTGCTTTATCCCTACCTTGCCGCACAACTCCAATCAAGGTAGACACAATCACGCAGCGTTTAGCTTTTCCGCCTGCTTTGCCAGATAGGGTCAGCCGTCCCAGTTGTCCGTTAACATTCCCATTTTCGTCGAATTGAACGCGTCGAACTCCGCCCGCCAGTTGGAGGGTTGTTTCGACATCTAGCTGAACATTTGGGTCAAGGTTCTTCCAAAAAGCATTCGCAGGCGACAGGGTCGCTGGATGAATTGCCCACTGAACTACTTCGTTTAATTCACGAAAGCTGGCTTGCCAAACGATGTGGTTACGTCTAGCAGTACTTTGGGCATCCCGCATGGCCTGATATACCTCAGACTGGGCAGCATTAAGGCGTAAGATATTGATGGATGAAGCCCAAGCAGGAGCCAGGATTGCAAATAGGATACCGACTATTGCAACGATTACGATAATTTCAAGAATAGTGAATCCTTTATTAGGCACTTTATTAGGCAATAGTTTTGAGGACCGTTTTGAGTAAACGATCCGACTTCCGATATAGGCTTTCATAGAAAGACACCCTGGTG
>JBAUTA010000970.1:0-1761 GCA_049581985.1 Kovacikia sp. | reverse complement strand
CCGCCCACTGTCTGTAGTCCTGCGGTCGATCGATTGATAATCGATGGTGCCCGGGTTTGACTGAACAGAAAAGCGGCAGGATTGACTACTAGCAGGGGATTGGCTGGATCAACGGTGGAAGTCGGGGAAAACGCTGCCCCCCCTGGAAACTGAATAGCATTGGCGGTGGTGGCAACAAAAGACCCCCCGACATTGAGTTGGGCACCTGGACCAAAGAGAATGCCGTTGGGATTGAGCAAAAAAAGATTGGCAGTTCCCTGAGTCAGAATGGGTCCGTCAATCGTGGAACGACTGCCTCCGGTGACCCGCGCAAAGATATTAGCAATGGCTGGATTGTTGAAAAAAGCGGCGATCGTGCCATTGGGAAGATCAAACCGGGCAAAACTATGGAACAGGTTTCTGCCACCAACGGTAGTCCCATTAATGATGGCGTAGTTTGCCCCAAGGGGGATGACCGTTGTCCCCAGGGAAGGATCCTCAACGACTTGAGCCCAGACGGAGGTTGGGAACATCGCGATCGCTCCCCCGATCGCCAACCCAGCGATTAACCTGAACCGCTCCATCCATCGATCGCTCCGCATCATAGTTGTATGACTCGCTGTCTGAGAGGACGTTTCAAAGTATTGCTGATGAAGCTTTACATCGCCCCATTGTGTTGATTCCGTTTCGCCTGTAGGCACTGATTAGTCCAACAAAAATAAAGTTTTGAAAGGGGTAAAGCCCCCAAACCCCCATGGTGCAAAATTTAGTGTTTGCACCATTAGCCTTATGACAACACAACAGGTTTTCGCATCATGGATACCCCCATTCCAATCAGCCCCAAATTTCTCACCGAACTCCCAAGTATTTGCAGCAGGTTTAGCAGCGGCAAAAGCGCAACACTAAAGTTTAAAATAACACCAACCAGAAAGAGACTTACAGCGCCTCGCCACAAAACTTTAGCTCGCAGGGACTCAATTCCAAACATCACGCCCCCAACTACCATCAGTCCTCCATGAAATGTGTAGACACCTCCAAGCTTTCTCCACAACCTCTCGTAATCCAGAATAGTCTCCTCAAGCGCAATCAGCGTTGTGTGAGCAAAGTAGATGAAGGCTACACCATAAAGCAGCGAGCCTACCAATCCAACCCATCCGATTCGAGGACGCTGATAGGCATACAATCCCAGCATCAGGAACGGCATTTGCAGAAATCCGACGTAGTTGATCAGAAGTTGAATCCGCGAAAAGCCTCCGTTAGCCCACTCCAACACATCTGACAAGAGATGTAATATTGGAGCGATGATAGCTGTAGTAGCAATTATCCAGCGTAAAGTTGTCATCATCTATAGCAGTTTCAAATCATACCAATTGAAAAAATGAAGATTGCAGATGGCGGCGTGGGGGCTTCGCCCCCAGACAGGGGTTCCACCCCTGCACCCCGTCCCCAATCTGCCCTGTTCGCTATTTAAATTGGTATCAGTTGTGAGTTTGAGAGGCTTTGGGAGCCAGAATTCCAGTGAAATCCTTGCTCCCAATCCAAATAGGATCGCGATCCAACTTCCTCCGATCGAGCTTGTAGGCAAGTTAACGGAGCAATTATCCGGCAGGTCAGTTAACCACAAGTTTACATCCTTCCTTGAGGGCGGTGGCTCGGAGCTTGCCGTTTTCTGCACCCAAGCTATCCCATCCAGGCAATCAGGTTGGTAGGAAGCGTACATGCTTTGACCTGGCTCCTGACAGTATCGTGTGAATCAAGCAAGCAGACAGCAGACTGATGGAT
>JBAUTA010000969.1:0-2048 GCA_049581985.1 Kovacikia sp. | reverse complement strand
ATCTTAACGGGTTGCAAGCCCTTAAACACCCAAAATGGGTTTTGTCGATTTGAGGAATTCCTCAAATCTAGTCTGACGGACTAGCAGCCTGACTGGTTAGGACGGGGTGGAAGGGGGGAACCCCTAGGGTCACAGCCCCCCACTCGTTTCATCCTAATCTGGGGCGCAATAGCTATAGCAAGCCTGTTGGTCTGCAGTTCATCGGTTGAATTCTCTACTAGATTCGATCGAGAGAACTGGATTAATCTGGCTTTGGCATCGTTGCAGTGAGACCTCAGTTCTGGAGGTATCTTCAATGAATGTTCAAGGAAAAACGGCTCTGATTACGGGAGCTTCCCGGGGAATCGGGCGCGAGATCGCCCTGGAATTTGCCAGGCAGGGAGCCAGTCGCCTGCTGTTGGTTGCCCGCGATCGTCAACGATTAGCAGAAGTCGCTGAAGAAATTGAGTTACTGGATGTGGAAGTTATTACGCTGCCGCTCGATCTCAATCAACCAGTCGAAGTCAGCATTGCGATCGCCCAGGCATGGCGAGATCATGGACCAATTCACATTCTCGTAAATTGTGCGGGAGTCGCCCACCAAGCTCCATTTTTGCAAACTCGCCTGCCTCAAGTGCAGGAGGAGATTGCCACCAATCTGATTGGGATGTATACCATTACGCGCCTGATTGCCCGCCGCATGGTGGCCCAGCGGGAAGGGTCGATCGTCAATGTGTCGAGCTTAATGGGCAAACTGGCAGCCCCCACAATGGCGACTTACTCAGCTACCAAATTCGCCATTCTGGGCTTTTCCCAGGCTCTACGGGGAGAACTGGCAGCCCATAATGTCAAGGTAGTTGCTTTGCTACCGTCCCTGACTGATACGGACATGGTGCGGCACCTGGAATGGTTCCGGTGGATTGTTCCAATCTCGCCGCAACAGGTCGCGCAGACCCTTGTCAGAGAATTGGAAAGGGGGTCGAGTGAAATCCTGGTAGGTTGGCAAAGTCACCTGTCCGTATTGGGCAACCGGATTGCACCCTGGTTAATGGAAAGGATTTTACTGTTGGCGGCTCCGTTACCCAGAATTCGCCAAAAGCCCTATCCAGAACTCAGACAAGCAGAAGCAGGTTGGCGCTAAGCCGGGGGCATGCCAGTCTCAATCCTCAACCTTTTTGATGGGACTGAGGGCGATCGCTGCAACCAGAGTAATGGTTCCACCAATTAAGCCCAGGGCTAACCATTTGCTCAGGTTGCGCCCCTTAGCCTGGGCAACGATCGCAGCGATAACGCCGTTCAAACAGTGGACGCTGAGCAATACATAAAGCGTGGAATCGAACGCAAAATCAGACATCAGGAGCAAGGATAAGAGACAAAGGATAAATTTTATCCTTTATCGCTTATCCTTTATCTCTAAATATACTTAATCTCTCTCTCCCCCACCCTCTCTCTCCCCTTCCCATCCCCTTTCTTCCTGTGCCACTGGACGCTGGCTGTGTTATTGTGATTCGGTTCAAATTTTGACCGGAGCGTTCACTTGACACCTGGCAGCGAACAAAAGTCTCTTTTTTCAGCCGCAGAACTGCAAGGCTGCTATGCCCCTGATCGGCAGACCGAACTCGTAATGAGTCGGGAAACTTTGCAGGCATGGAAACAACGGATTTTCCAGTTTCAGCAGCAGGTTGAGGTGAGTCAATTGGCTCAGCAAGGCACCCTATTTGATCTGGTTCCAACAGTGGGGGAAATGGCCGATCGCATCGATCCCTTCACCCTGCCTCAGCAGAACACCGAATTTTGGCGCTGGAAAGCAAGCGATGAGGGTGTTTCGGCGCTGTACTTTGTGGTTGACTACGAGCTCCCAATTTTGCTGTATGTCGGCGAAACGGTGAAGTCAAATCAGCGATGGAAGGGAGAACACGACTGTAAACGATACATCTTGAACTATGTTTCTGCCCACCGTCCCTACCATTTACCCGTCACGGTGAATATCGGTTTCTGGTCCCAGGCACCTACTAAAACGCGCGATCGGCAACAGCTAGAGTCTGCCCTGATCTACAAGTGGCGATCGC
>JBAUTA010000968.1:0-5258 GCA_049581985.1 Kovacikia sp. | reverse complement strand
CTCCTACCCTCTACCCCACCGACATTTGTGGCAATACCACCTACTCCCGCGACTACCTGGGCAAAAATTGTCTCCTGCCAGCCCTGAAAATTGACGATATGCTCGCCATTTTAGATGTGGGCGCTTACGGCTATGCCATGTCCTCCCATTTTCTGCACCGTCCCCGACCCGCAGAGGTTCTATTGGATTCAGAAAGCCATCGTCTGATTCGACAACGGGAAGACTACCGCGTTTTATTAGAAAATCAAGTGTTTTGACGTTTCCCACCCTCCTCGCTTTCGGGATTCTAATACCCCATTTAAAAAATGAAGGTTGCAGATGAGGGTGTGGGGGCTTCGCTCCCAGCCAGGGGTGCCCCCCCTGCACCCCGTTCCCAATCTGCCCTGTTCGCTATTTAAATTGGGTATGACTTTCCTGGCCCTTTTCCGCCTCATGCCCCAGCCCCTTCCCTCTTTCCCCACCTCCCTCCCCCTCTTCCCCATCCCATCCCATCCCCTACTCTTACCTGTATGAAATGCATTCAATGTGGAACAGATAACACCCTCAAAGATCGGACTGGTAACTCTGGGCGATGTAAAAGCTGCCAGCATTCGTTTGCATTTGAGCCTACCAGTATGGGTGCAGTCAAAATTACCGATCCGATGTTTGCTAAGGCGATCGCGGATTTATCTGCTAACGACACGTTGTTTTTTACCCCCAAACAATTGTTGTATTTCCTGGAAAACCGTATTCGAGGAAAAGCCGCACCAACCGGATTTTTACTGGTGTTCCTATTTGTGTTTTTTAATCTCTGGGCACCCGGTTTTATCGGTGGACTTCTGGCAAAGGCAATGGGTGTTAAATCCCTATCCTTTATTGTCGTTTCAGCTCTGGTGAATGTTATTTTTATCACCTATTTATTCCGACTCAGTCAATCGCCTCAACGTAGCTATCAAGCTCGCAGGCAAAGTGCCCGGTATTTGCAGATAATTGGTGGGCTTATTCTGTTGCTAGGCATGACTGCCAGCCTGTTTCTGTGGAAGTCCTATCTCTTATTTGTAATCAGTGTCTTGCTGGGCATGACAGCCTTTTATTTGGGCAGAAGACAGTTAGCAAAACAGGCTACAATTCCGCAAACCTTTTTAGCCAGCCAGCAAGTTTTTCAACATTGGGTAAGCACCTGGCAGCGGGTTAACCCGCCCCTGGAAAAGATGCTGCCGCCGCCGCAGGAAATGAACCAGCTAGCTGTAGTGGATCCAGAGGTGACTGCCTATAGCTTCGATCGGCTTGTTGTCTGCGATAGAGCCGACATAGCCCAACTTTTAATCGCTAACAATTTTCACTTTGAAAACAACTGCGCTATTCTCAGCATCACAGGCTATCCCCAAAGCATTTTTGCAACCACGATGGAAATGCTGCGACGGAATCCAGAGTTGAAAGTTTATACGATTCATGATTGCACGCCTAGAGGCATGCAACTGGTTTACCATTTGCGAACCAGCGCTCGATGGTTTCAAGACAGCCAGGTTGACATCTTTGATGTAGGCTTGCTGCCGCGTCAAATTCTTGCTAGCAAAGGAATGTTTGTCCAGAATACAGTGGCCTCGGCTCTGGCTGCGAATCAACTTCCACCGCAGGTTCAACAAGAACTTTCCAGCGCTGAGCTAGACTGGCTAAAAGCTGGAAATTTTGTGGAGCTGGAATCCTTTTCACCCAAAAGACTCATCCATGTCTTAAATCATGGAATTGCAGGTAGCCGCAATTTAGGAAGCGATGATAGTGCTCTGCTTTTGGTTGGCGACTCGGGTTCCATTTATGCTTCTGATAGCTTTGGGTAAGGGTTTGTAAGGGGATGGGGGATGGGCGTGAAATGAAAATTTCCGTCCCCGCACCCCGGACTCCCTAAGCCTCATCCCTTTTTCTAATTAGGCTCCATGCATGACCTGCGCTCACTCCCAACCATGAAAATCGCCTTCCCTACGGCCCAATTTCTACTTCCTACTGGCCAGGGTCTAGTCAGGAGATTAGGGGGAACCCTCAAATTCCTGCTGACTCTTTTTCTGGTATGGGGCATCGGCTCAAACCCCGTTTGGGCCCGGACGGAATTGCCCGTTAGCCCCCAACCTGCTCCTGTCCAGTCGATTCAGCCTTACCTTGATCGCGTGATGCAGCGAGTTACGGAATTTCGCCTGGATAACGGCATGAAGTTTGTTGTGCTGGAACGACATCAGGCTCCCGTGGTTTCCTTCCTCACCTATGCCAATGTGGGCGGTGCCGATGAACCGGATGGTAAAACGGGCGTGGCTCACTTTCTAGAGCATCTGGCCTTTAAGGGAACAACCCGGATTGGCACGATGGACTACGGTGCTGAAAAGCCCCTACTCGATCAACTCGATCAATTAGCTGGACAGATTCAGACCGCCAAGGCAAACGGACAAACGGCTGAAGTCAGTAAGCTGCAAGCAGAATTTGCCAGGGTGGAGGCTGAGGCGACTCGTCTGGTAAAGCAAAACGAAATTGGTCGAATTGTGCAGCAGGCAGGTGGGGTGGGGCTAAATGCCAATACGTCTGCGGAGGCAACCCGTTACTTTTACAGTTTCCCCTCAAATAAGCTGGAACTCTGGATGTCGCTGGAGTCGGAACGGTTTTTGGAGCCTGTGTTTCGCGAGTTCTATAAGGAGAAGGAGGTGATCCTGGAAGAACGTCGCCTGCGAACGGAGAATTCACCCATTGGGCAAATGGTGGAAGCTTTTCTGGATAAGGCGTTCCAGGTGCATCCCTACCGGCGTCCGGTGATTGGCTATGACAAGGATATCCGGGCACTGACCCGCCAGGATGTGCAGACGTTTTTTGAAACCCATTACGCTCCCAATAATTTAACGATCGCGATCGTTGGCGATGTTAACCCGACGGAAGTGAAACGCTTAGCAGCTACCTACTTCGGTCGGTTTACTGCCAAACCTGCACCGCCAGAGGTGATTGCTGCCGAACCGCCGCAAACTGAAACCAGGGAGGTAACGCTGACGCTCAACAGTCAACCCTGGTATTTGGAGGGTTACCATGCTCCCGCCCTCAAAAATCCCGATCATGTTGTCTATGACATCATTGGGGATATTTTGAGTAATGGCCGGACCTCTAGACTCTACAAAGCCCTGGTGGAAAAACAGCAGATTGCGCTTACCGCACAAGGCAATACCGGGTTTCCGGGAAATAAGTTTCCTAACCTGATGTTGTTCTATGTGATGACTGCTCCCGGTCATCGCGTTGATGAGGTTGCCCAATCGCTAAAAACGGAAATTGATCGCCTTAAAACTGAACCTGTTTCCGCCCAGGAACTCGATCGGGTCAAAACTCAGTCACGGGCAAATTTGCTCCGCTCCCTCACGTCTAATATGGGAATGGCCCAATCCTTACTCGAATACGAAGTCAAAACCGGAAGCTGGCGCAATTTGTTCAGGGAGATCGATCAAATTGAAGCGGTCACCGTCCAAGATATTCAACGAGTCGCACAGGCAACGTTCGTCCCACAAAACCGCACGATCGGACGCTTACTTTCGAAGGAAAGCCCGTAGACTCCAACAAAGACTACTAGCCAGCGTTTGCGATAGTCACGATCGCTTCTACAACCATTTTCTGTTGTTCTTTGTTGACCTTGGTTACTGCCCAACGCAGAGGCTCTCCCCACTTTCGCAGTTCAGCCTCGATCTCCCGTTTCATTTCCCTTGGGGAAGTTCGGAGAGTGACCTCTGCAACAATGAAGTGAGTAGTCATAGGTAAGGAAAAAATGCAGGATAAAGGATAAAGTTGGCTACCAGCCCTCAGCCATCACAGATCAGACATCAGTGATTAGTGCGTAGCCCTATTGATTAGGACGGGGTGCAGGGGGGTCACCCCTGGCTGGGGGCGAAGCCCCCACACCTCCATCTGCAACCTTCATTTTTTAAATTGGTATAAGTAGCTGGGTGTAATCAAACAAAAAAACGAACCTGGGTGAGTGGGGGACTATCCCCTTGTTGGGGCAACCCCCACTCACCCGGATGATGATTCATGACGCCTGCTACTTACTTCTGCTGAAACTGTCCAAATTGGAGCTGATAAACAACCTCTTCTTTTTCTGTTTCCACCTTCAAATCCGATCGGGGATAGGACACACAGAGCAAAGCGTATCCCTGCTCCCGCAATTCAGGACCAATTCCCATGCCGTCGCTCTGGTCAACGGTTCCTTCTAAAAGCTGGGCGGCACAGGTTGTACAAACCCCTGCTGTGCAGGAGGAGGGAAGCTCCAACCCGGCTTCACTGGCAACTTCCAGAACCGTTCGATCGGCGGGAACCTGAATCGTATGAGTGTTGCCCTGATGATGGATTTCAACTGTATAGATATCTGGCATAGGAATTATTCCAACGCATTTGCGCCGCCAACGACTTCCAGGATTTCCTGGGTAATTGCAGCCTGACGGGCTTTGTTGTAAGACAGGGTAAGGGTCCCAATGAGTTCCTTGGCGTTATCGCTGGCATTACTCATGGCGGTCATCCGAGCCGCCAACTCACTGGCTGCAGATTCCTGCATTGCCCGCAGCAACTGATTATTCAAGTAAAGCGGCAGCAGGGCATCTAGAATTTGAACCGGATCCTGCTCAAAAATCATGTCCAGGGGAAAGTTCTGGGTTTGGGCCACAACTTTTTCCCGTTCCACTTCAAACTTGCCGCCCCGGACTGTTAACCGGAAGATTTCGTCATCCGCAACCTCTAAACCTTGAGGATCGAGGGGCAATAGGGTTTGGATTACCGGACGGGAGCTAATTAGGGAGACAAAGCGGGTGTAGACCAGCTCAACCTTATCCACTGTTTCCGACAGGAACAGGGAGAACAGTTGATCGGCGATCCGAGAAGCCTCTGCCGCCGTTGGGATTTGCTCTAATCCCGTGAAGGATGCGGAAATTGGTTGATTACGGCGTTCAAAATACTGAGTCGCCTTGCGCCCAACGAGAACGTAGGAATAATCCACGCCTTCAGCTTTTAATTCTGCCGCCCGATTTTCTGCCCGGCGGATCACATTTGTGTTGTAAGCGCCACACAGACCACGATCGCCCGAAATCACCAACAATCCCACTTTTTTGATATCGCGCCGTCTTAACAGAGGCAGGTTCGCCTCTTCAAATCGCAATCGGGATTGTAATCCGAAAAGTACCTGGGCTAAGCGATCGGCAAAGGGGCGGGTGGCAATTACCTGCTCCTGCGCCCGGCGAACCTTAGCGGCTGCCACCAGGCGCATCGCTTCT
>JBAUTA010000967.1:0-3204 GCA_049581985.1 Kovacikia sp. | reverse complement strand
AAACTTTATTTCGTTGATAATCTCACGATAATCCGTGTTCAGTAGCACCTTAATATTGGGATGGGCCAGCATTCGCCGAAACATTTCGCTATAGCCAAGTTTAGGCATCGCCTGGTAAGGGTCTTGAAAATAACGATTATCCCGACTGATGTAAACTGGTACACGCCCCGTTACGCCCCGATCCAGTTCCTCAGGTTTCACACCCCACTGTTTCATGGTGTAACGGAGAAAGATATTATCATAAATGTAATCCGCGAGAAAGCTTAAATCTCCGCTGGCACTTTCACGCAGTTTTAAAATTGGTACCTTTACCCCGAAACCGAAGTTGTCTAGGAGTTGGTTTTCTAGTTTCTCTGCAAATTTTGGTGGGAAAAGAGCGTAAAGCGAATTTAAATTAAACGGAATTGGAACTTTTTTCCCTTCTACGACTCCCAACACATGATGATGGTAGTGTCTCCATTCCGTAAATTGAGAGAGATAATCCCAGACCTTCTTAGATTTGGTGTGGAAAATGTGCGGTCCATATTTATGAACCAGGATGCCATGCTCATTATAATAATCATAGGCATTGCCACCAATGTGATCCCGCTGTTCTACAATCAACACTCTTTGCCCAAGCTGAGTTGCAATGCGTTCAGCAAGTACACAAGCTGAATATCCTGCTCCTATAATCAGCCAATCAAATCTCATCGCTATTACTCCGATTACTGTTTTGTACGGCTCATGACTACTACCGAATTGACTTATCTGAGTCTTTCAAGAATGTGCTCTCCAACCCTCAGGGCATTCGCTATCATCGTCAGGGTTGGGTTGACAGCGCCACTAGACGGAAAAAAGCTCCCATCAACCACGTACAAGTTATCCACATCATGGGTACGACAGTTGAGGTCGAGGACAGAGGTTTTAGGATCTTCTCCAAAACGGCAAGTCCCACACTGATACCCCAGATCCTTAAGGGGTACTTTGGTCGAAATATAAAGGGATAAGGAGCCAAACGTGGATGGCGCAATGGACTTTAGTACCTGAGTCCAGCGATGGATCAAACGATTAAAGGCTTCTTCGTTGTTGTTGGTGTATTCAATAGAAATTTTTTCATCCTTGACCTGCACGCGATTATTCGGATCGGGCAAGTCTTCACTCATGAGGAACCACCCGGTCAGACGATCGGCAGCCGCCTTGTATAGTTGCTTGGGAATTAGTTGTTTAGGAATAAAGGCTGGCCCACTCACCGCCGCTTTATCTCCATTAATTTTGCCCAGGGATTGCACATGTCCCATGGGATAGGGGAAGTCTGTCTCTCCCCAATAAAAGTCATTAACCGCAATCGTCTTGGAATAAACCGTCGAGCTAGGTTTTATACTCAATGCCACCAGGCCTGCAGAATTATGTCTAATGTAATTACGTCCTACCAGGTCAGAACGATTGGCCAATCCATTAGGGTGGCGATCGCTGACAGATTTGAGCAACAATGCCGCCGAGTTAATTGCACCGCAGGCAACAACCACGATATTCCCCGAAAACATCCGGCACTCGCCTGCAATTTCAGTTTCTACGCCAGTCACCTCTCGACCTGATGCACTGGTATGCAAACGCAATACCTTCGCCTCAGTCATCAAAGTCAGATTGGGATGGACGATTGTTGGACGCACGCCATTAACGTCAGCATCAGCTCTGGCATCTAGAAGGCAGGAGAACCCTTCACAGGTATCGCAACGAATGCAGTCACTTAAAAAGGGATTGGATTCATTACGCTTGATCGCCAGCGGCTGGTAAAAAGGATGAAATCCTTTATCCTTGAGCGCATAGTTGATTTGTTCAATAAGGGGTTCGTGGCTGATGGGGGGAAAGGGATAGGCCTGATCGCTGGGAGGTTCGGTTGGGTCGAGGCCCCTTAACCCATGGACATCGTAGAGTTTTTCAGCCTGAGTGTAATAGGGTTCAAAATCTCGGTATTTTAACGGCCATTCAGGAGAAATCCCACCTTTGTGCAAGACCTCTTCAAAGTCCCGTTCGCGAAAGCGAAACAGAGCACCACCATAAAATTTGGTGTTACCGCCAACAAAATAATGGGTAAAAGGTTGAAAGGGATTGCCGTCTTTGTCATACCACACATCAGTAGTGCGGTAGCGGTCCTTACCATAAATCTCTTGGGAATCCCAATTCGCTTTTTCCTTAGGAAGAAAAGGGCCTCGCTCTAAAACTAAAATTTTCTTGCCACTAGGTGCCAAAGCTCTGGCTAGGGTGCCACCGCCAGCCCCTGTTCCAATAATAATGACATCATAGTGGTCGTCTTTCATGTTGATTTTATCGGTAAATAAACGATGCACTTATTGAGCCAAGGGGCCGGGCGCCATTAAGCCAAAGAGGCCAGTGGGGGTTTGGGATCTGCCCCTCCCTATCTGAGTAATAGGGGCGCAGCACCCTTTCTGATAATTAATTAGACCGACCTACTGATACGTTTGAAAACGACTTAGTTTTGGATCAGCGTTTCAGCTTGCATTTGCTTGTGGGCGCAGTTTCGATTGGTTTCAACAATGCCAACTTTCTTAATCATCGAATCCCCAAAATCTGGAAACAGTTGGGAAAGTACATAGAAGGCTTTAACCGTCAAATTATCCAATAGAACTTCTTTTTGGTTTTGCTTGATGGCTTGAATAATGACATCCGCCACCTCCGTTGGTTCGGTAAGACGTGCTCCATCCGGTGCTGGGATATCCAGAGCAAGGAACATTCCAGCATTGATACATCCAGGGCAGATTACCGTAACGCCAATATTGTTATGGGCTAATTCATGCCGGATTGCATCCGACCACCCGATCAAACCTGCTTTACTGGCTGAGTAGATGCTGTTAAAAGGCGCTGCCTTCTTGCCAGCACCAGACGCGATGTTAACAATATGACCACTATTTCGCTCGATCATACCTGGCAGGAGCAACCGAGCTAATTCCATTGGGGCATGGAGATTGAGCGTCAATATGGATTGAATATCTTTTAAGCCATAGTTTTGAAAAGGTCGGAATTTTTCAATTGCAGCATTGTTAATCAAAATATCAACCGAGCCTGCAATTGCCTCAATCTTTTCTACCAGTATTGACAATTCTTCTAGTTTACTAATGTCAAAGGGAATACTGATTCCTTTCCCTCCCAAAACATCCAGCTCAGCACAGACCTGTTCCAACTCTGCCTGGGAGCGGGAAATACCAA
>JBAUTA010000966.1:0-1832 GCA_049581985.1 Kovacikia sp. | reverse complement strand
CCAATCCCTATCTAAAAGTGAATAGAAAGTCTTCCGCCCCTTCTGTTTGGCCACAGTTGGGGTTCTGACTTTTTAAGGGCTTTCTAGGTCATTCGGTCACCTCCTGTATGTTCAAACGTGGAAACCTGTTGGCTCTGTAAAACGGGATGAGAGTGTTTTGATCTAACAGTAGATCCCGGAAAATGAAGCAGTTTTTGAAAAACTGTTTGGCAAGGCGCTGGGCTAGCCGTCGCCACCTCTCGCAAAACCTCTGCGGAGCGTCTGCCGAAATTCTCTCACAGCATCGTATTGGTCGTGATAAGTGATGTAGCAGAGGAAGAGATCTAGTGGCAGCCCTGGTAGAAGTTCACTGCGGCTGACCAACTCGTAACCGGCTTCTCTGAGATGGTTAATTTGCAGGACTCCATCTTCCCAGAACCACACCTCCATCACTCCCATCCGGCGATACCCTTCGAGTTTGTTAACCCCACCGCTTGAAATGACGACTTCAATCACCAAATCTGGAAAAGATTTACGGGCCTCAAGGTTGTAGGACTCATCCGGCTCATTCCTGGCACCTAACTCCTTATTGCCGTAGGAGGGGCCACCCCTTCTGTAGTAGCGGATGTCCATTTCATCCAGGTAGGTTTCAAGCAGCCGAGAAATGGTGGACTTGAAATCCTCATGCTCTGGGCTAATTGGCATGATTTCGAGCGTTCCATCAAGATAGGCAAGTCTCATCCCTGGAAAGTCTTCCAAGGAGCGATCGATCTCCTCTAGTTGCTCCCAGGTAAGGTTATGCACGACCTTTGCCTGTCTGGGTTTGGGTGATTGTACGAGTTGCGCCGTCATGGCGATCGCCTCATTTATTCTGACTTTGCTCTTCTGCTGCCACTGCCAGTGCAGATAACACAATTCGCTCGACCAAATTAGAAATTGTTCGCCCTTCTTTTTCTGCCCACACTTCCAGAGCCTGCTTTGTTTCTGTTGTGCAGGTAAAGGTAACTTTTTCCTTTTTGGTTGGTGCCATTTCGTCAAACGAAAGGATTTGTGATTCCGAGATCATACTCTCACCTCTGCTTTCTAGGTTTAGCTTCGGAAGCTATTTTATAGCTTCCGAAGCTATGCTAACATCTAATCCAAGATTCATTGCATTGCAATCGCGCTAACCATGATTTGGCAATTCCTACGCAATGAAAATCTTGCAAACCATGACTACAGAGGTAATTGAGACAGATTGGTACACCTTTCGAGAATTGCAGATTGAGTTAGCCCGTCATCGTGGAAAGCAGGTTCCTGACCGAACCCTTCAATGGTGGACGCAGCAACTGTGCATTTCTACTAGGCCTGATATTAGCAGCGGAAAAATTCTGGTCGTTAGTGAAGCGTCAAACGCAACTGTCCCATTTTTGGTGAGTGGCTGATCCAACACTAGAAGCCTGAAGCGGCGCAAAATCGTTCTTTGCGGTTTGAACTGTCTCATTTATGGCTGAAAACGGGACAGTTCAAGTTAATGGGCACCTCGCTAAGACGATCCCTGTAGGCCATAAGTAGCAGGCTTTTCAGCCTTAACGACCAAAATTTTTCCTCTGCTAAAACTGGGCCAATTCACGCTGACACCTTCCCCGCTTGCACAATCTGGTCAACAGTCAAATTCAGCATTGGCAGCACTGCCGATTCAACCTGCTCTCCTTCCCGGAACTGTTTGAGCTGGTATTCTCCCTCTTCCAGCCGATAAATACTGATGGTTGGCAGCTTGGGGGTGCCGATATGGCGGGCAGCAGCAATCCCCAGGTAGTCTACTATCCAGTACTCCGCGATGCCCATCTCCTCGTAATCGGGCAACTTGCGTT
>JBAUTA010000965.1:0-5270 GCA_049581985.1 Kovacikia sp. | reverse complement strand
GCGATCCTATTTGGATTGTGAGCAAGGATTCCAGTAGAATCCTTGCTCACAAGGTCTCTCAAACTCATATCAATCCAAACAGGCTCGCCATAGTTCCTGCCCAATCCTGCTACCTTCAGCTTTACTTCACAACAGGGACACGGGAAATAATGCTATCGTGATTTCGATGAGAGATTTAGAGTGGTGTTATCGAGTCCTGGAACTAAAGCCTGGCGCGTCTCTAGATGAGGTGAGCCAGGCTTATAAGGATTTGGTATTTATCTGGCATCCCGATCGCATCCCCCAAGATAATCCCCGGTTGCTGCAAAAAGCCCAGGAAAAGCTAAAAGATTTAAACTACGCGCGCGATCGTTTGAAAGCAAACCGCTCTGCTATGGCTTCCAGAAATTCTCAGCCCGTTCGCAATCATTACAAGCCCTACCCCCGCCCCCACGAGGCTTACCAATCTTCCTATCAATCTGCTCCACAGACAGAATCTAGTTACCAATCCCGCTCTACCTATCGCGCCTCCTCCCAAACTCAAACCCCACCTAATTCGCAATCTCAGGCTAATTCGCAATCTCAGGCTAATTCCCAATCTCAGCCTAATTCCCAATCTCAGCCTAATTCCCAATCTCAGCCTAACTATTACCCCCGTTCCCAACCCCAGGCCAATTCCCAACCCCAGCCCGTCCCTCAAGCCCAGCCGACCTACCCCTCCGGTAAGCATCCTGACTTAAGTGGGTCTGATCTCAGAGGGGCAAACCTGACAGAGAAAGATCTTTCGGGTAGAAATTTGAGCCATGCGAATTTGAGTGATGCAAATCTAAGTGATGCTTTTCTGCACCGGGTTAACCTGAACGAAGCAAACTTACACCGAGCAAATTTATTTCGGGCTAACCTGCTGCAAGCAAATTTGAAAAAAGCGAATCTGCGAGAAGCAAATCTAATTGGTGCAGATCTCAGTGGTGCTGACCTCAGCGGTGCTGACCTCAGTGGTGCCAAAGTCGGTTCCACCGATCGGATCATGGTGAAGTTAACAGGAGCCAATCTTGCGGGCACAATTTTGCCGGATGGCACAGTGCATGAATAGCATGAATAGGAAGTGGGAGTAGGGGATGTGATTTACCCGCTACTTACAGCGGGTTGCAGAATGGTGAGCCCCCTTTGTAAAAACAAAATGTTTCTCTGGATGAGGGTTGAGTCGGGTGGGGCATAGCCCACCCGACCGCAAGCAGTTTTAATCGACATCATTAAGTCTTGCCAAGATTAATATGAAAAAGGGTAAACTTTTGGCAATAAGGCTTCTCCAGTTCTGGACAGTGATCTACTGATTATTGATTTCACAAAATTCCGTTAGGATCGCTATTCATAGAGGAATGATGGAGTAAGGAGACAATTTCCTCCTTGGAGAGCGATCGTTGTGAGCGCAAAGGCGTCTGACAAAATACCCCTCTTAATAGTTCTTACCCTTCCCGTGCTGATTCAGATAGGGCTGGCCGTGGGAATGGTTGGAAATTTTGCCGTCCGGGCAGATAGCAGTGATCTGCCAAGTATCTTGCTTTGGGGCGCGGTTTTAGTAAGTGCAATATGCTTGGGGCTATTCACCTCCTATTGGGTTGCCTATCTAATCATGCGGCTAAGTCAAACGAGCCAGCAGATTGCTAATGGTAAATTGGCTCATCTGGAAACCGAAAATCCAGTCAGGGAACTGAACTTTTTAGAGCACTCTTTTAACCAGATAGCGCAGCAGCTAAAGGAAGCCCAACAAGTTCAACCTGTTCGGCAGGAAACCGAGGAACTATTAAGCGAGAAGCAGTATTACAACTATTACAGCATTGTTGAAAATTCACTGGAAGGCATTTTTCAATCGACGCCTGAGGGGCGTTACCAGATGGTGAATCCTGCTTTAGCTCATATTTATGGCTACGACTCGCCCCAGGATCTGATTGCTCATGTGACGGATATCGGCAAACAGATCTACGTGCAGCCAAAGCGGCGGGTTGAATTTATGGCTTACATGCAGCTTTATAGTGTCGTGTCTGATTTTGAATCCCAGGTCTACCGCAAAGATGGCAGCATTATCTGGATTTCTGAGAATGTCCGGGCAGTGCGGAACGAAACCGGACATTTGCTCTATTTTGAAGGGAGTGTACAGGACATCACTGAGCGCAGGCAGGTGCAGGAGGAACTGCGACAGCAACGGTTGCGGGCGGAACGGTTGTTACTCAATATCTTGCCCCAAACGATCGCCGAACGGCTGAAACGAGGGCAGCTTGCCATAGCCAGTCGGTTTGATCAGGTCACAGTCATGTTTGCCGATCTGGTGGACTTTACGGAGGTGGCTTCCCGTATTTCAGCAACCGATGTGGTTAAACTTTTAGGTCTGGTTTTTGCTGAGTTCGATCGGCTGGTAGAACAGTATCACCTGGAAAAGATTAAGACGATCGGTGATGCCTATATGGTGGCGAGTGGATTACCCACCGCCCGCGCCGATCACGCCGATGCGATTGCCGAGATGGCGCTGGCAATGCAACAGTCGATCGCTCACATCCTATCGGATGCCGGGGAACCTTTTCAGCTCCGAATTGGAATTAACAGCGGTCCGATTGTTGCCGGAGTCATTGGTACTAAAAAGTTTAGCTATGATCTCTGGGGAGATACGGTCAACGTCGCTTCCCGGATGGAATCCCAAGGGCTTCCGGGAAAAATCCAGGTCACGGCAGCAACCTACGAACTGTTAAGCGATCGCTATAGGTTTGAGGAACGAGAGCCAATTTTTGTCAAAGGTAAGGGAGAAATGATTACCTATTGGCTGATTGGGAAACAAAACGGGAAATCTTCCCTTCCCTACTAGTGTTGCAAATCATAAATTTTGCAACATGGGGGAGTGGGGGCTTCGCCCCCAAAAGGGGGGAAACCCCCTTTACCCCCCTCCAAAACTTTTGTTTTGGTCTACTAGCAGCCTGTCGGGGAGACTCTCCTGGTTACCAGGATCATCCTGGGAATGCCTGCCTGGAGGCTCTGCCTCTAGTCAGATGGAGGCAGAACCTCCAGTTTTACGTTACCAGGCACAGCCTGGTAACGAGAACTTCGATTACTCCGACAGGTTGCTAGGACAACAAAATAAAGTTTTGCAAGGGGTTCCACCCCTGACCCCTGTCCTAACCAGTAGGGCTACGGCTATAACTTACTTCCCCGCAGGAACCTGGAGGACATTTTTAATTCCTGACTCTTCTTTAATTCCTGACTCTTCAGCCCGTCGTTGTTTAATCCGGATCCTGTTTATGCTGTCTTGGATGCCCCTTGATCGCCAAGAGTGACTGAGCAACATACCAGCGGTACCATTCCTTAGAGCTACGTAGCGCCAGCCATAGGAGTAACAGGGCAATCAATCCGCCCTGTTTAGGAGCATCCAGGGCAAACAGCACGAGCAAAACACAGAGAGTATCTTCAGCAAACAGGACCCAAAGGGGAATGTATCTAAGCCGATAGGACCAGCCAACCTGCACCAGCTTGAGCACCAGCGCTAACAATCCACCAATTGCGCCTAGCAGGTCAACTAACCAGCCCGAAACCCCTGTAATTCGAGCAACGGCAATTCCCATAATGGCCCCAACTATTGGGCTGAAAAGAAGTTGGAAAATCTGGAGAACCCGCATTCCCAATCGATCTTTTGAAAAAATCAGTTCGATCAGGGACCAGGTCACCAGGACAAATAATCCCAGAGTGGGAGAAATATGGGATAGGATCGGCACCTGAGCCCATAGGTTACCCCCATACAATACGATCAGAAGCAGGGGAAGAGCTACTCTCATCCCCGCTGCCGCAGACGCAGAAAGTACAGCCAGGAGTTCAATCATATCCTATGGTTTAACAGATCCCTCGCTAACAGATGGCATGTTCCGTCATTATTTTTTGAAGCTTGAAAAACCCCAAAAAATAATATCGCGATTGAACATGCAGGTTACAGAGGGAGTGGGGGGCGTAGCTTCTAGTCAGGGTTTCAAGCGGAAGTTTCAGTCGAGTTGCGCTCACGCCGAAGCCCTTGCATCCCTGTCTCGCTCGTCCTATAGCAGTCCTCAATCAGCTGTGAGTTTGAGAGGCTTTGAGAGCAAGGATTCCACTGGAATCCTTGCTCTCAATCCAAATAGGATCGCTATAGTTGCCTTTTAGATGGGTATAACACAATGGTTTCCTTCGCCTGTGAATTTATACTGCCAATTTATAATCGACAACGTAATTAGGTAGCCCTAAATTAATTGTATGAAATGGGAGGAGGTCCTACGCTCCCAGATAGGAGTTACACCGTTTGGCTGAGACGATCGCCCACGTCCAAGTCCCTGTACTCCGTCCGTGATCTGCGTTGATCTCTTGATCTGCGTTGATATCAGGGTAAACGGGCTTAAACTATGCCAGCTTTGGTGTAAATTCTACACTAGACTTTCCCATCCAATCCTGGCTTTCAATGTCCTATACCTACAAGTATCCCCGCCCCAGTTTGACTGTTGATTGTGTTGTGTTTGGATTGAACAATGCCGATCTTAAAGTTTTACTGATTCAACGGGATATTCCTCCCTTTAAGCATGAGTGGGCCCTTCCAGGGGGATTTGTCCATCTTGATGAGTCGCTTGAAGCGGCAGCCCTGCGGGAATTGCAGGAGGAAACCGGAGTCGAGAAAATTTTCCTGGAACAACTCTATACTTTCGGTGAAATCGATCGCGATCCACGGGAGCGGGTGGTAACGGTTGCCTACTACGCCCTGATTAATTTGAATGAATATCCGCTAAAAGCTACGACCGATGCCAGAACTGCTGAGTGGTTTCCAGTGGCAGCGGTGCCTAAACTGGCGTTTGATCATGACCGAATTCTGACAACTGCCTTAACCAGGCTGAAGAGCAAAGTTCGTTATGAACCGATCGGGTTTGAACTGCTCCCTCAGAAATTTACACTTTCCCAATTGCAAAAACTTTACGAAACAGTTTTGGAATATCCTCTGGATAAGCGAAACTTTAGGAAGAAAATCCTTGGCATGGAGTTGCTGATTGAATTAGATGAGATGGAAAAAGATGTTCCCCATCGGGCTGCTCGACTTTATCAATTCGATGAACAGAAGTATCAGCAGTTGAAAGCGAAAGGGTTTAACTTTGAAATCTAGTCCCAATTTAACGTGAGTTCGATGGTCTAAAAGATAGCAGGAGGCAGCGCCGCAAGGTCTTTGGGCTGCAAATCCAAGGAGGGCAGTTTGGGTTGATAGGTGTAAGCAATCAAGCCCGCCGCGAGATTGACCA
>JBAUTA010000964.1:0-4715 GCA_049581985.1 Kovacikia sp. | reverse complement strand
GGACTATCATGTGATGAAACCTTTAACTGTTGCGCTACCGCCATTTCTGGTGCTGGATCAACTGTTGCAGGGTTGGTTGTTGGAGGATATTGGGCGGGGAGATCGGACGACCCAGAGCCTTGGTCTTGCCATTCATAAAGCTGGGCAAGCGGAATGGATTGCCAAAGAGGCGGGTATTGTTGCGGGTTTGCCTGTTGCGGCGCGGATGTTTCAGCTTCTCGATTCACAGACGACGCTGACTCCCCAGGTAGCCGAGGGAGCGTTTTGTGCCAGGGGCCAGGTAATCGCCACCCTTGAAGGCTCTTTGGAGGCGTTACTGATGGGTGAGCGGACGGGTTTGAATCTGGCGATGCGATTAAGCGGGATCGCAACAATGACTCGTAAATACGCGGCTTTGATTGATGATTTGCCGACACAGTTAGTGGATACGCGCAAAACAACCCCAGGATTGCGGTTGCTGGAGAAGTATGCAACTCAGATCGGGGGAGCGGTGAATCACCGGATGGGATTGGATGATGCGGTGATGATTAAGGATAATCATATTGCGGCGGCAGGAGGAATTGGGCCAGCGATCGCCCAAATTCGGGCTCACATTCCCTATCCGTTGACCATTGAGGTTGAAACCGAAAGCCTAGAGATGGTGCAGGAAGCTGTGGAGTGTGGGGCAGACATTATTATGCTGGACAATATGCCGCTTGAGATGATGGGTCAGGCAGTGGAAAAGATTCGTCAAACCAATGAACGCATCAAGATTGAGGCATCAGGAAACATTACGGTGGAAACAATTCGGGCTGTTGCTGAAACCGGGGTAGACTACATCTCTAGTAGTGCTCCGGTGACGAGATCGACGTGGTTGGATTTGAGCATGAGAATCCGGTAATGGAGAAGAAGGGATTTCTTAAATCCTTTAACCAGGCCCCATTAGCGCTTACCTATCAGCTATTTCTAAAACCTATTTCTAAGAAGCTGTTTGTAAACGAGTTTTGCGATCCCCCTAAATCCCCCTTAAGAAGGGGACTTCAAGCTTTTGAGCTTGATTGCAATCTATTTACAAACACTCTTTAAGAATAGCTATTTCTTAGAAATAAAATGAACCCAAAAACTTCCATCTGGAATGCAAAGGGTTTTGATCATCCGGTAGGAATAATGGACGGATTTCCCACTCAAATCCGTTCGATAGCCGGATGAAGTCCATTCTCCATAGGGGTCATGGACAAAAAATCCATTTTCATCAAAGCCTATCAGGACAACAATATGACCAAAGGTTGTGAAGTAGCCGTGAATAACAATTGGCTTGTTATCAGATAGCCAACCCTGCACCTGTTCGATCGTGGCATTGGTTCTGAAGTCATCCCGAAACCCATAGGCTTCGACAATGAGCGCTAAATCGTGGGGATCATGCCTGCTGAGGTTGTTATCTTGAGCATAACGATAGAGCTCATCCTCAAACTGTCCGGCGCTGGTTTTGCGTTTTGCCCCAAGAAACTCCAGGCACATTGCAAGAGAAGTTACATTGCAAGAGCCTGTTGGGTTTTCCTGATTATCCAGCTGGGATTTATAGGGAATTCCCAGTTTGACAGTTTTAGGTAAGGGTTTGGGCAGGAGAAGCATGCCATCGTTTATGAGCTGGGCATGGCCGCTAAAAACGTACCAGGTGTTTAACCCTTTAAAGGAATCTTTAGCCAGAGCAACTTTGAAATGATCGCGCTCGATCGCGTAAGAGGTCACTTCAAACTGTTTCCCGACCTCAATCAGTTGCTTCTGATCATCGGGCAATTCCGAAGATTGGATCGGTTTTCTCTTAAAGATCGTGGGGTTGATGACTTTGATAACTATGGGCATAGCTGCACTCGTGATTTCAGAGTTTTTGCTCAGAACTGGATTTCTTGTTTAGCATTCCCTTGCAAAAGAAAGAAAGAATAAAATAGCTTCCTTCTTTTGCCAACCTCTACCTGGTAAGGATTGCAGATTAAATAAAATCGAAAATTTAGTCCTTGGAGGGGGCGCACGGCCGTGCGCCCGTACAGAAAATATCAAAGTTATTTAGTTCTCATTCCTGAGGAGGTCGGCCTAATTAAAAGATAGCCTAATTAATTGGCAAGAGAATTGACAAAAGGAGGGAGGGGGGACTGTGCCCCAGATAAAAATTTCACTGAACACTTGGTCAAGCCGTTAACGCTAAAGCCTCCTCCACCCCCAAAATCATCTTTAGCCTAATCGGAGCAAAAGTCGTGTTAGAGGCTAAATAGGGTCATTCTAGCGGGAAAGATTTGTTGGACAGAAATTATTCACTAATTGATACATGGTCTGCCAGTTTGGAAGGGGGAACTGGGATAGGTAGGGATCGATGGCAGCGGGGGTTGAATTCAATTGCAAGCGACTCCCCAGACTTCTTCTGATTTTGGGAGGGTATTGGTTGTTAAATTAGAGAGGCAATCTTGTTGAATTGCCTCTGAAAAGCCTTTATCCAGATGACGGTTCCACTCCTATGAATTCTACGATCGCTCGCCTCAAAGTCGGTTTTACCGCAGCGCTCATTGCTGCCTTTGGAGAGGATTATGCCGGAACTGACCCAATCCTGGTGCCTGCTAGTAATCCCAAGTTTGGGGATTTTCAATCAAATGTGGCAATGTCGCTGACAAAGAAATTAGGCAAACCACCACGGGCGATCGCAGAGCAAATTGTGCAGCATCTTAACATCAGGGAGATCAGTGAACCGCCCACAATAGCGGGTCCAGGGTTTATCAATCTAACGCTAAAAAGTACATATCTAGAATCACAGTTGCGACAAATTGCCTCCGATGAGCGGTTAGGAGTTGCGCCTGAGAAACAGCCCCAGCGGGTGATTGTGGACTTTTCCGCTCCCAATACTGCCAAAGAAATGCATGTGGGGCATTTAAGATCAACCATTATTGGAGACAGCATCGCCCGCGTTCTAGAGTTTCAAGGACACGATGTCCTGCGGTTGAACCACATCGGTGATTGGGGAACCCAGTTTGGAATGCTGATCACCTATTTGCAGGAAGCCTTTCCCGATGCTTTGACCACAGCGAACGCTCTTGCTCTAGGAGATTTAACCACATTCTACAAACAGGCAAAGCAGCGGTTTGATGAGGATGACAGGTTTCGGGATGCTTCTCGGTTAGCAGTGGTGCGGCTGCAGTCGGGCGATGGGGATGCGCTGAGGGCATGGCAGTTGTTGTGTGAGCAGTCCCGCATTGCCTATCAGGAAATCTATGACCTGTTGAATATTCGACTGATTGAACGGGGTGAGTCTTTCTACAATCCTCTGCTTCCCGGAGTGGTAGAAGATTTGGAAAAGGCGGGTCTACTGATAGAAGACCAGGGCGCAAAATGCGTTTTTCTGGACGGCTTTACCAACAAGGAAGGTGAGCCCTTACCACTGATCGTGCAGAAATCGGATGGCGGCTACAACTACGCTGCAACGGATCTAGCGGCGATTCGGTACCGGATTCAGCAGGATCATGCCGATCGCATCATCTATGTCACCGATGCGGGGCAGGCCAACCATTTTGCCCAGGTGTGGCAAGTGGCAAGACGGGCAGAATGGGTCCCTCAAAGCGTTGAGCTAGTCCACGTGCCCTTTGGCTTTGTCCAGGGGGAAGATGGCAAGAAATTCAAAACCCGTTCTGGGGAAACGGTGCGCCTGAGGGATTTGCTGGATGAGGCGATCGATCGGGCCCGGACAGACGTGGAAGCCCGTCTGAAAGAAGACAACCGGCAGGAAACTGAAGAATTCATTGCGAACGTTGCCAAAGTAATTGGGATCAGCGCAGTTAAATATGCGGATTTGAGCCAGAACCGCACCAGCAACTACATTTTTAGTTACGATCGCATGCTGGCATTGCAGGGCAATACCGCGCCCTATATGCTTTATGCCTATGTGCGGGTACAGGGCATTAGCCGCAAGGGTCAGATAGATTTTAAGCGGCTGGACGAAAATGCCCAAATTTTGTTGCAAGAGGAAAGCGAACTGGTTTTAGCAAAACATCTGCTGCAACTGGATGAGGTAATTGAGCACGTGGGACAGGATCTGTTTCCCAATCGCCTCTGCCAGTACTTGTTTGAACTAAGCCAGAAATATAATCAGTTCTACGATCGTCTTCCCATTCTGCAAGCCGAAGAACCCATGCGAACGTCTCGCTTAGTCCTGTGCGATCTGACTGCTAAAACCTTGAAACTAGGATTGTCTCTGCTGGGAATTCAAGTTCTAGAGCGCATGTGATTCAATCACACCGCCACCCAAAAGGACTTCACTGTGATACCAGACAGCTACCTGACCCGGAGTGATGCTGGATTGGGGTTCGTCAAACACAACTCGCACCCGCCCATTTTCCAAAGGAATGAGGGTGGCAGGGACGGCGGCGGAACGGTAGCGGATTTGCACCTCGGCTTTGATGGGTGCAGTCGGTTCAGCCAGGGAGACCCAATTGATCCGTTGAACGGTGCATTCGGGAGCAAGGGTGGCGGCCCGCTCGCCCACAATCACCCGATTATTCTTAGCATCCAATTCCACCACATACAGCGGCTCAGTGTGGGCAATCCCTAACCCCTTGCGTTGACCGATCGTGTAGTGGTGCACGCCATCATGCTGGCCCAGCACCGTACCGGACTGGTCCACAATATTCCCCTTCTGGGGTGTGATGTACTTATCCAGAAATGCCTGCATGGAACCATTCGCTTCTACCAGACAG